>JBEAPG010000033.1:0-10013 GCA_041164545.1 Bacteroidota bacterium | reverse complement strand
CGAAAGTTTTTTCGGTGGCGGGGGAAGAGGCAGAACTAGACAAGCCGTTGGTTCGAACATTCGTATAAAGCTCAAACTCAACATTGACGAAATAACCAATGGAGTAGAGAAGAAAATAAAATACAAGAAAAAAGTAGTTGCTCCCGGCGTAACCTTTGATACGTGCGGTACGTGTAATGGTCGTGGACAGGTAACACGTGTTCAGAATACTTTTTTAGGACAAATGCAAACCTCAAGCCCTTGTCCTACTTGTGCGGGAAGCGGTAAAAGAATAAAAAATGTTCCTCCTGGGGCTGACGGCATGGGACTTATAACCCAAGAAGTGACCACAAGTATAAATGTGCCTGCTGGAGTAGCAGGTGGTATGCAACTATCATTACAAGGCAAAGGAAATGAAATGCCTGGAGGTATAGCTGGCGATCTTATTGTACTTATAGAAGAAATAGAACACAAAGAGCTAATTAGAGAAGGAAATAACATCATTTACAACCTTCATATTAGTTTTCCTGAAGCTGCTCTTGGTACAGAAGTCGAAGTGCCAACAGTAGGTGGAAAAGCTAAAATAAAGATTGAACCCGGAACGCAAAGTGGCAAAGTGCTTAGGCTAAGAGGTAAGGGAGTACCTGATGTAAATGGATACAAAACCGGTGATCAGCTCATTTATGTAAATGTATTTACACCCAAAAAACTAAACTCAGAAGAAAAGGCAATAATGATGCAGTTGCTCCATTCTGAGAATATAAAGCCAATTCCGGGAGACGAAAAAGGATTTTTTGACAAGATGAAAGATTTCTTTCACGGCTAAAAGTAGTACACTTGCATAGTGTATTCTGGCAGTGATATAGCTTTTTTCTTCTTTTCTTTACTAGCCGAAGTTATCGGAACACTTGGGGGATTTGGTTCTTCTGTATTTTTTGTTCCAATAGCTAATTTTTACTTCGATTTTCATACTGTTTTAGGATTAACGGCACTTTTTCACCTTTCTAGTAATCTTAGCAAAATAGCTCTTTTTAAAAAAGGCTTAGACCGAAAGTTACTGATTAACATAGGTATTCCATCCGTTATCTTTGTTATTATAGGTGGTCTGCTAGCCAAGTATCTTAATTCTACAGTACTCGAAATAATACTTGGCATTTTTCTTATTTCGCTTAGTCTGTTATTCCTGATAAAGAAGAATTTAGCTATCCCACCGAAACCCAAGCAATCTATAATTGGAGGAAGTCTATCTGGATTTTCTGCGGGTGTGTTAGGCACAGGTGGAGCCATAAGAGGAATAACAATGGCTGCATTTAATATGGAAAAAAGTGCGTTTATTGCTACTTCAGCTTTTATAGATTTTGCTATTGATGCAACTAGAACATTGGTGTACTATCAAAACGGTTTTATACATACCCATGATTTGAAATACATACCTGTACTCTTTACCGTTGGTTTGTTGGGCACTTACCTAGGTCGTTATTTACTTAAATACATTCCACAAGCTAGGTTTAAGCAAATCTCATTGGGGCTTATTTTGATAATAGGATTGGTAACTCTATTGAAATTTATTTAATCCTAATACAAATAGTGGTAAATGTGATGTATGTCACATGTACAGTAAAAACATAATTTTAGTTTTACTCCATTAAAATCAAATTTCATCATGAACGAAGCCCATTTTCACCTCACTGTAAACCATTTTCCTATTATTGGATTAACCATCGGTATTTTAGTTCTTATCACGGGATTGACAATTAAAAATGCCACCGTAAAACGAACAGCTTTCGGTATATTGATTTTTGCAGCGCTTACAGCCATACCAAGTATGCTTAGTGGCGAAGGCGCTGAAGAAATAGTAGAAGAATATGCCAATGTTAACCACGACACAATCCATGAGCACGAAGAACAAGCAGAAATATTTATTAAGATAATTATTGGATTAGGCCTTATTTCTATAGTCAGCTTATGGGCAGATATAAAGCAAAAAGCCTATGCAAAACAGCTGTACTATGTCATTTTGATTCTTTCTTTAATTACCTTTTATTTTGGCAAAACAGTTGGTAGTAGCGGCGGCGAAATTCGTCATCCTGAAATTAGTGTTGAAAAAGCAGCTGTACCCGCTTTACCTGCTAAAGAAGAGACCGATGATGATCACGACGATCATCATTAATTAGCAGTGTTGTACCTGTAGGTTTGTGCCACAGAGGCACGAACCTACGTGGCACGAACCTACAATATCAAAACAACCCCTCCAACAAACCATCATCCACGCTTTCGGCCAGCGTAATTTTCAGTCTGTCATTGCGCTGCATTTCGCGTTTTATGGCGAATTGGGCATTTTCATTTCTAGCCCAACTGCGGCGAGCAATTCCGTTATTAACGTCGTACAGCAACATATTTTTCAATCGGGTATCTGCTTCTGGTGTGCCATCTAGCAACATACCAAAACCACCGTTTATAACTTCGCCCCATCCTACGCCACCGCCATTGTGTATACTAACCCACGTTGCTCCTCTAAAACTATCTCCAATCACATTATGAATGGCCATATCAGCTGTAAACTTACTGCCGTCATAAATATTACTGGTTTCACGGTAAGGCGAATCAGTACCGCTAACATCGTGATGATCTCTACCTAAAACGATGGGTGCAGAAATTTCACCTCTTGCTATGGCTTTGTTAAATGCTTCCGCAATTTTTATTCTTCCCTCACTATCAGCATATAAAATTCTTGCCTGGCTACCCACCACCATTTGGTTTTGCTCGGCTTCTTCTATCCACTTTATGTTATCTGCCATTTGCTGCTGAATCTCTTTTGGAGCATTGGCTTGTATTTCACGCATTACTTTAGCGGCAATGGCATCCGATTTTCTTAAATCATCTGGAGTACCACTTGTACACACCCATCTAAATGGACCAAAACCATAGTCGAAACACATTGGGCCCAGAATATCTTGCACATAGCTAGGGTACTTAAAGTCAATACCGTTTTCTGCCATAATATCTGCTCCTGCTCGGCTGCACTCTAATAAAAATGCATTTCCATAATCAAAGAAATAGGTCCCTTTTGCGGTGTGCTTATCTACTGCAGAGGCATGTCTGCGTAAACTTTCATATAGCTTCTCTTTGAATAAATCGGGTTCATTCGCCATCATTTCATTGCTTTCTTCAAAGCTTAAACCAGCAGGATAATATCCGCCCGCAAATGGATTGTGAAGCGAAGTTTGGTCTGAACCTACATGTACAAAGATGTTATGATCGTACAATTTCTCCCACACATCCACTATGTTTCCAACATAAGCAATGGAAACTACTTCCTCATTTGTTTGTGCTGATTTTACCCTATTAATCAAATCATCCAGGTTATCAATTAACACGTCTACCCAACCTTGGCTATGTCGTTTTTCAGCAGCTGCCGGATTTACTTCGGCACAAATGGTAATACAACCAGCAATGTTTCCCGCTTTTGGTTGCGCACCACTCATTCCACCCAAACCCGCTGTTAAAAATATTTTACCAGCGGGTGTATCACCAGCTTCTAATTTCATTCGAAAGGCATTCATTACAGTAATTGTAGTGCCGTGTACAATGCCTTGTGGGCCTATGTACATGTAGCTGCCAGCTGTCATTTGTCCATATTGGGTAACTCCAAGCGCATTGAATTTCTCCCAATCATCTGGTTTAGAATAGTTTGGAATCATCATTCCATTCGTAACAACTACACGTGGTGCATCTTTGCTACTTGGAAACAAGCCCATAGGATGGCCACTGTACAAATGCAAAGTCTGCTCATCTGTCATCTCACTCAAGTACTTCATTGTAAGTAAATATTGAGCCCAGTTTTGAAAAACAGCTCCATTGCCACCATAGGTTATAAGCTCTTCTGGATGTTGAGCAACTGCCGGATCCAAATTATTTTGAATCATAAGCATAATAGCTGCCGCCTGTTGACTTTTGGCTGGATATTCAGAAATTGGTCGTGCATACATTTTATAGGTAGGCATAAAACGGTACATATAGATGCGGCCATATTCTTTTAATTCATTGGCAAATTCAGCAGCTAACTCTGCGTGCCATTCCTTTGGAAAATAGCGAAGGGCATTACGAATAGCGAGTTTCTTCTCTTCAAGGCTGAGAATATCTTTACGTTTCGGTGCACGATTGGTATTTTGGTTCGTAGGGACACGAACCAATTCCGGCAAAGTTGCTGGTATTCCTTGTTTTATGAGCTGTTTAAAATCCACGTCGGTTGCTAACATTTGTGCAAATCTCTTTATAGTTACGGTATTAACAAAACCGATATACAAAAGTTAGGGGCTCAACGTGGATTTTGTATTTTTGAAATCTCAATGAGTACCAACCAAATAATCGGGATAGTAATAGCTCTAATTTTGTTATAGTAAAGAGATGAATAATATAACTATAAGGAGGGATTCGAAAGAAACAATTGAAGTTCGAAAATTTATATGGGAATACTACACACGCAAAAGAAAACCGAGATGGATTCTTGTAGTTTTAGTTATTGTGATTTTGCTGAGCATAATTGTTCCACATTATTTTTCAAATGATTGGAATCCAGATTACTTAGATTTAATTGTTGTGTGTTTATTAAGCTACATACTGACAATGTCTTTAATTAATTACAAAGCTAAAAAACGCTATTTTAACTTTGACATTGAAAATTTTGCATACACCGAAATAAACCTGTCAAAAGAAAATATAGAGGTAAAAATGCCCTACGTTACATATATATTTTTGTGGAGCTATTATCAAAAATTCGAAATTTACCAATCATCTATTCTGCTTCTTGTGGATGGGCAGGTTGCCTTAACAATTAGAAAATCTGAGATTACTGACGACGAATATTCAGAATTAGAAAGCCACATTAGAGCACTTTAGTTAGGGCATCTTAAAATATTTACAACTTCCATTTCATTCTGAAAACAAAAAATAAAGAAGAGGCAAAAAACCATATACTTTACCTCTTTCACTTTCACAGAGTTTAATACTATGTTGTACTATTGAAGTTTTTATGAGTTCCAATCAAATAATCGGGATATTTATAGCATTTATTGCCATGTTTGTATTTGTGGCAAGTTCGTTAAACCTCCCTTTCTTTTTTAATAACAAACGCGGAGAGATGTTTACAAAGCTATTTGGAAGACTTGGAGCTCGTATTTTCTATATGGCACTCGCTGTGTTTCTCTTTTACATAGCTTTCCAAACCTATTTTACTCCGCCAACAGTTAGTCCACAATAAAGTCTTGCCCTCTAATTTCCACAACCTTCGTGCGAGCCTTCCAAAATTGCATCTAACTCATCTTGAGACAAATACTTTGGTTCATAAGTAATGCCTTCATTTTTTAGTTGATTATAATACGCCCTCATATGATTCCTTGAACCACATTGCAACTTATCATACACATCAACTAGATCTGATTTTGTTGTCCTTCCTATATTCACTTTTATGTCTCTAATATCTAGATCCTCTATCGTAGCTCCAACCTCTAGAGCATCAGCCAGTGATTTTTCAGACTTTAATGTCAAATCTACATATAACTGCTGCAATACTGCGTCATTAAATACCCCCGTATCTTTACTTGCAGGATCAGAAATTCCATACTTAATCAACAAAGTCAGAACTTCATCCATGTACTTTTGCTCGCTCCAAGAGATATTTGCAAAAATTTGAGTTCCATACTTCGCAGATGAAAACAAGTACACATCTCGAGCAAGTTTCTCCTCTTCTCTTAAATAAAGTAAATCTGTTTTTTCATCATCCGTTAAGGTTAAAATAACCGGATCTACACCGTCTTTTTCTTTACAACTTGCAATAGGAAACAGTGTCACAATGGCGAGAATTAATGCTACATTTTTCATATCATTTCTTTTGATTCAAAGGTATAAGTTCAATTCTATGGCGTTCGTAACTCGAGTTACGGCAATCCATTATCTATCTTGAGAATTACCACACATCAAAACAAGCCTAGGATCTTCTTTCCTCCTCTTTATCAGCACCTTTATCGAACTAGTTTAGTACAATATATTTTCACGCTATTTTTGAAAATGAAATGAGTATTCTGCAAATACAGGGAGTATCTAAGTTTTATGCCAACCATACTGCATTGAACAAGGTATCTTTTGATGTACCAAAAGGCAAAATATTTGGTTTATTAGGGCCAAATGGCGCTGGAAAAACATCACTTATTCGTATTATAAATCAAATAACAGCCCCGGATGAAGGACAAGTTTTGTTCAATGGTGAAATATTAAACAAAGAGCATATTAAAAACATAGGCTATTTACCCGAAGAACGAGGTTTATACAAAAAAATGTCGGTGTATGATCAACTCATATATTTCGCAAGGTTAAGAGGACTAAATGTCAAAAGTGCAAAAGACACCATTGAACATTGGCTAGAAAAATTTGAAGCCACTACGTGGAAAAAGAAAAAAATTGAAGAGTTGAGCAAGGGAATGCAACAAAAAATACAGTTTATAGTAACCGTATTGCATAATCCAGATTTTATAATCTTAGATGAACCATTTACCGGTTTTGACCCTAAAAACACGCAGCTAATCAAAGATGAAATAGTGAACCTGAAAAACAAAGGTGCGTCTATCATGCTTTCTACCCACAGGATGGAAAGTGTAGAAGCCATTTGCGACGAAGTAGTACTTATAAACAAAGCCAAAGTAATTATACAAGGCTCCGTAAATGAAGTGCGCAGTAGCTTAAAAGACAACACCTACGAAATTTTATACCAAGGCAATCTAAACCTTTCTGCAATTAGCGGAATTGAAGTAAAAAGTCAACATGAAAAAGAAGGAGTCCATCAACTTACTTTTAGTTATAATATTGACCCAAAGAGTGGTTTGCAGCAATTTAGTAATCAGGATGTAGTCATTAAATCCTACAGAGAAGTATTACCGAGCATGCAAGAAGTATTTTTAACCCTAACAGAAAGTCATGAATAATATTTGGATAGTTACATCACGAGAGTATTTGTCGCGTGTAAAAAAGCGAAGTTTTATTCTAATGACGCTATTAGCCCCTTTGCTCATAGCTGCGTTTTATGGAGCAATAATTTGGGTAAGTGTGAATGACAATGTGGGCAGTACAGAAAAAACCATTGTAGTTGTCGACCCGCAGCACATTTTCGAAAATAAAATTGAAAATCCTGCTAAAATGAGTTTTGTCTTTAGAGACAACTACTCCATTACTGATCTTGTAAACGATAATAGCGTTGATGGATTTTTGGAGTTTCCTGCAGATTATAAACTTGGTGATGACTTTGCTCTGAAATACCAGAGCATGAAGAGTTTAAGCGTAAATGACAACAACAAAATAAAAGATGCGTTTGGCTCATTGCTTCGGGAACAAAAACTTCAAAACTTAGGAATTACTCAAACAGCTATTGACAGCCTAAGAGTAGATGTAAGCATAAACGAATTTAAGGTAGATGAAGATGGGAATAGTAAAACAAGCAACATTGGTATAAACACCGCTCTGGGAATGGGGTTAGCCGTAATGATTTACTTCTTTATTTTTCTGTACGGCGTTCAGGTAATGCGTGGCGTTATAGAAGAAAAAACCAATCGCATTGTAGAATTAATAGTAAGTACGGTTAAGCCATTTCAATTGATGATGGGCAAAGTAATCGGAATAGCTGCAGTAGGTCTCACCCAATTGGGCATTTGGGTAATACTGACCAGTGTTCTTATGAGTGTAATCAGTGTAATTTTCGGATTGAATATGGCAAACGCTCCGCAAGTAAGCGAAGTAGCAAACAATCCAGCAATGCAGGATATGAATGGAAATGTAGCCGAAGCGCTTACTGCTTTTTACAATCTGCCATTGCTTAAAATCTTCACTTCATTCTTATTTTATTTTGTAGGTGGATACTTGTTTTACGGAGCTCTTTTTGCAGCTATTGGATCGGCTGTAGATAGCGAAACAGATACGCAACAATTTATGATGCCAATAACTCTTCCATTGGTTTTTTCATTTGTCATTTCCTTTTCTGTGGTTATTAATGACCCAAACGGCGCACTGGCCACTTGGTTAAGCATAATTCCTATCTCGTCTCCTATTGTAATGATGGTTAGAATACCGTTTGAACCCCCAATTTGGCACTTGTTGCTATCAATGGGAGTGCTTTTAATATCCATTCTAGGAATAATTTGGCTAGCCGGGAAAATTTATCGTACTGGAATACTGATGTATGGAAAAAAACCAACATATAAAGAACTTGCTAAGTGGCTTTTTTACAAAAATTAACGTAAATTAGCCAACCATTATGAGAGTTTCATTTATTCTTTTTCTGCTACTTTCAGTTTCACTGTTTGCACAAAATAATGATCCTATTTATTACGGAAATCAATCTGACGATGTTAGTAGCATTGCTTACAGTCCTGATGGCAAATTTCTAGTTTCGGGTAGTTGGGACGGTTCGTTACTTATATATAGCAATGATAGTTCATATTCATTTTTTGAAAATGGCAAAGAGTATGACGTCGTGCAAACCATACAACAAGATCAAGGTGCCATAAATAGCATTGCATTTAGTAGAGATGGTTTTAAACTAATAGCAGGAGGACAAGATGGATTGGTGAAAATATACGGTTTTAACGACTCATCTTCTTGGGATATAGTTGGCTTGGATACTACTTTAGATATAAATAATGGACCAATAACAAAGTTAATTTACGGGCCAGGTATGAGGACTATATTCAGTGCTGGTAAAGATGGAAAGTTTGTCACTTTTGACATTTCAAAGGATAAAACTATACCTATCGAAACTAAGAAACCAATTACAGCTGCTGCAGTAGCAGTAGATCGAATGAGCTTTTTTATAGCAAATGAATACAGCCCAGTAATTACACAATATGATATTTTTGGTAAAGTGATTCGCACATTCGAAGGTCATTCAAACGACATTACGGATGTGGTAGTTACCATCGATCGCAAGTTTTTAATTTCCTCATCTAAAGATAAGACCATTAAAATTTGGACCATTGCTAACGGAAAATTACTTAAAACACTTGAAGCACACACATGGGAGGTTAAAGACATAGATTTGGATGTATCTGGAAAGTTTTTAGTTAGTTGCGGATTAGACGGCAAAGTAATATTATGGGACGTAGCTTCTGGAGAAACGCTTATGGTACAAGAACTCCCAAATGCAAAATGCAATGCCATTAGTCTATCACCAAGTTTAACTCAAATAGCTGTGGCAACACATTTAGATAATACAGACCAAGCAAGTGGATTTTATATAGTAAATACTCCTCTGAAAGCACGTAAAATAACAATGCCAAAAAGAGTGATTGTAGTAAAAGCACCAAAAGCAGAGAAACCAAAAACTACAGCCAAAAAGACGACCAGTGCTTCCACTACTAATTCTAATGCGCCAAAGACTTCAACCAAGACAAAACCAAACGAAAAAGTAATAAAGAAAACCGATCAATTAGAAATAAGAAGAGAGAATTAAGGTCACAGTTTCTGCATAACCCCTATGTTTGCATTCATAAAAGAATATGAGTGAAAATATTTTAAATAGCAATAAAGCTCCAGAACCAGTTGGAGCTTACCCACACGCACGACGCGTAGGAAATCTTTTGTTTTTAAGCGGTGTTGGACCACGTGAAAGAGGCACAAAAAAAATACCAGGCGTAGAGTTAGACCATGCAGGAAATATAGTAAGTTACGATATTGAAGCACAATGTCACTCCGTGTTTAACAATATTAAAAACATTTTAGAAGACTCGGGAAGTAGCTGGGCAAACATTGTAGATGTAACCGTTTTTCTTACCAATATGAAAGATGATTTCAAAACCTACAATCGTTTATATGCTGAATATTTTAAAGACAATCAACCTTGTAGAACTACGCTTGAAATCAATTGTTTGCCAACTCCTATCGCAATAGAACTTAAGGTTATTGCGACGATTTAAATCAAAATAACACCATGAATTGGATTGCAACCAGAATATCAATTTTAATGTTATTCTTGGCACTGCACCAATACTCGT
>JBEAPG010000032.1:0-10066 GCA_041164545.1 Bacteroidota bacterium | reverse complement strand
TTGCTGTAGCCTTATCATTTACACGAGCAGCCTGGCTTAGTTTAGTTGTATCTTTTGGGGTATATGCTTTACTTCTACTAAAAATAAAGTTTAGGTATGTCATTTCCCTTGCCTTACTTGGAGCGGCGGTATTATTTACCAACTTCGATCATTTATTGACCGACCTTTCGCGTAATAAAAAAGAGTCCGACGATAATATCGAGAATCACTTGCAATCTGTATCCAATGTAAGCTCAGATCCTTCTAACCTAGAGCGTTTAAATAGATGGGGATGCGGTGTGCGTATGTGGGAAGATAAGCCCTTCTTTGGTTTTGGTCCGGGTACGTATACTTTTCAGTATGGACAATATCAGCTACCACATCAAATGACCATAATTAGCACCAATGCAGGAACATTGGGTGGTGTACATAGCGAATACATCCGCCCTTTGGCAGAAAGTGGCACCTTTGGCGCGGCGGGATGGATAGTGATTGTACTGGCAGTGTTCGCTTTAGGATTTAAACAAAATCGCCAACTTAGAGGTTCGGCTAAGTATTTAAGTATGGCTGTTTTCTTAGGCTTAGTTACTTACTTTGTACATTCTGTATTGAACAATTACACCGAGTTTGATAAAATTGCTGTACCCTTGTATAGCTTTATGGCGGTGCTTACGGCCATTGAAATTAATACCATAAATGATAAAAAAGATAGCAAAAAATAAGCTGGGATTAGCCGGGTTTGTCTTTGTTGCTATTTTATTGATAATTAGCTTTTTGGGTTATTTAATAACGCCCGATTCTACACCAAAAGCCAATGATATTCACTTAGAAATTGCCCTGCAAAAGCCAGGGTTTAAAGTACAGTTTTTAAAGAGTGAATGCACAGAATCCGTAAGTCAGTCTATTTTTAAAACCTTTATTTCGGGTAAAACGAATTCATGCGATTATATCCCTTTAGCTTCTATTCACTATCCGGATAGTTTTGCTCGGTTTTCTAAAAATAATGTCCTGAGTTGGGAAGAATTAAAGACCAATGGAGAAGCAGAAACAGATTGGTTTGCATCGCATACAGAAACCAGAACATACTGGTTTGGCACAGATAGATATGGGAGGGATGTGTTAAGCCGTGCAATTATCGGAGCTCGAATTTCGCTGTTGGTAGGTTTTATGTCTGTGCTGATTACCTTACTCATAGGTACCACCTTAGGACTCCTTTCTGGCTATTTTGGGGGATGGGTAGATGGTCTAATTTTATGGTTGATAAATGTAGTTTGGAGTTTGCCAAGTTTACTTATTGCCATAGCCATCAGTTTTGCTTTTCAAGAAAAAGGCTTGTATCAAGTGTTTTTAGCTATCGGACTAAGTATGTGGGTGGAGCTAGCCAGAATTGTACGAGGTCAGGTTTTGCAAATCAAAGAAATGGAATACATTCAAGCAGCTAAAGTATTGGGCTTTAAGCATATGCGTATTTTGTTTCGCCACATTTTACCCAACATTACAGCGCCTATTATAGTGGTATGTGCCGCCAATTTTGCATCAGCTATTCTACTTGAAGCAGGCTTAAGTTTTCTCGGTTTGGGTGTACAAGCTCCTATGCCCAGTTGGGGTAGTATGATAAAAGAGCATTACAATTACATTGTTTTTGATGCCGCATATCTAGCCATTATTCCGGGCTTGTGTATTATGCTTTTGGTCATGAGCTTCAACTTTTTAGGCAATGCACTAAGGGATGCCTTGGATGTGAATTTGAAATAAATCAGCTCCCCCTAAAACTGCCTCAACCAACCCACAGTTGGTATTGGGAAGCTATTTACTTCGCTGCCTTGTATGTTAATTACCCCAGCCGGTGCCACCTGAAATGCTTTGTTATACGCCGTATTAAAACGCATTGCGGGCATCAAAATAAGTGTGGTTTGATTTATGCCATCTACCACTTCGCCACTACCTATCTGGAAAGTTTGGGTGCGATAGGTCCCGAAATCATTGTAGGTTACGGTAACAGGAAAATTGGTGTATTTTACTTCTTTGGTTTTGCCCAGAAATGCCATTGCATCAAGAATAAAACTGGCTTTTTTACCTACAGGAGTTATTCCGGATAAGCCAATTACATATGAATCTGAAAAGCCACGATAGAGCTGCCTATCATCATAATCGACATTTGTGCCGTACAATTTATCGCTTATTGCTATATCTGCGCTGTAATTTCCTGTTTGTATAAAGTACTTTTCGCCAATATCTAAAAAGTTATCGAGATCTGCATAGGCATAACCTAGAGATAGGCTCACACTGCTCATTCTGTCGCCTTTGGTAGCAGTAAGCCAATGCAAACCGCCATAGCCTTTGGCATTGAGCAAATAGCCTGATGAAGACAAGATTGTGCCAGCGGAGAAGTGAGTATTTCCACTAGAATAGAACGAATATTTAGCAGCTAAAGCAATAGGGCTGGCAATCCAAGACGCCATAACTCCCAAGGATAGATTGTCTTTTACGGCAAAGTGTATTTCTGGCCCATATATATTTATCAATGCATAGTTTTCATCTTTTTCTATAGGTAATCCATTGGTAGTAAAGTAGTAGCGAGTGGTAAAAGGCCCTTTGGTTCTAAAGTCAGTGTATTTCAGTTCTCCATTTGGTTTTACCGCTTGATCATCTATTTTTTTGATGAGTTTGATGTCTGCTTTAGAAATGTACAGGTTGCCTATAGTTTTGGTTTCGAGCAAGATTTCTCTTCCATCATCACTCAAAATATAGCCATAGAACTCTGCGCCATCGGTTTTGGTAACCAAGTACAATTGTCGCTTGGTGCTGTCTTGAGTTGGGTTGTCTGTTTGGGTAACTTGTGCGGGTGAAAATGGTGCTAAAACAAATAAGAATAACGCCAAAAATAAGAATTGTACTTTCATGGCAGTGTGGTTTAAATTGTTCACTGCTAAGGTAGGTCTACTGCCCGTATTTAAACTTGTCTTAGAGTGATATCATACCATATAATGATGTAAATCAGTATAAAACGACAGATTGGAAGCTATGATACGCGAGATTAGCTAATCTGCCAATTTTAGACTTAAACCGATGCGTTTACGCTCCAAGTCAACATCCAATACCCGCACGCGTACTTCTTGGTTTAACTTTAGAACTTCTACTGGGTCTTCAATATAGCGATCTGCCAATTGCGACTTGTGCAATAAACCTTGCTCTTTAATCCCTATATCTACAAAAGCACCAAACTTGGTAAGATTAGTCACCTTACCGTGCAGCATCATATTTCTGCGTAAGTCTTCAATGGTTTTTACTTTGTCATCAAACATAACGGCTTTTGCCGCTCCACGCATATCCAAGCCTGGTTTATTAAGCTCCATTATAATATCTTGTAGTGTAGGCAGCCCTACTTCGTCAGTTACAAAGGCATTGATATCGATGCTTTTTAGCAACGCTTGATTTCCAATTAACTGCTCTACTTGTGTATTGTTTTTAGCAGCTATGCGATGCACTACCTCGTATCGTTCTGGATGTACAGCGCTGGCATCCAGTGGGTTTGCGCCATTTACAATGCGCAAAAAACCTGCTGCTTGCTCAAACGATTTTGCCCCTAAACCTTTTATTTTGAGCAATTCTTCTCGCTGCCTAAATGGGCCGTTTTTACTTCTGTGTTCTACAATGTTTTTAGCGAGTTTTGGTCCTAAGCCAGACACGTATTGCAATAAATGTTTACTCGCCGTATTTACATTCACACCTACCTTATTAACAGCAAAAAGCACTGTATTATCTAGGCTCGTTTTCAATTTGTCTTGCGCTACGTCGTGTTGGTATTGACCCACTCCAATACTTTTGGGTTCTATTTTTACCAACTCAGCCAATGGGTCCATCAATCTGCGGCCTATGGAAATGGCTCCACGCACGGTTAAATCTAAATCTGGAAATTCTTCTCGCCCGTTTTCAGAAGCGGAATAAATAGAAGCCCCGTCTTCGCTTATTAGGTATATTTCTACCTGTTTATCTTTGGGTAAACACGAGCGTAGAAATTGCTCGGTTTCTCTTCCTGCCGTTCCATTTCCAACGGCGATAGCTTCTATTTGATATTTGGTAAGCAGATTTTGTATGACACTTCTCGATTTATCTTGCTGATTTTGAGGTGGGTGAGGAAATATAGTGGTATTGTGCACCAGGCTTCCTTGCTTACTTAAGCATACCACCTTACAACCGGTTCTAAATCCGGGGTCTATGGCCAGCACAGCCTTGTTTCCAAGGGGTGCCGCTAGTAGTAGCTGATTTAGATTTTGAGTAAAAATGCCAATGGCTTCCTCGTCAGCTTTCGCTTTGGCATCACTGCGCATTTCATTTTCCATGCTTGATGCAATTAAGCGTTTGTAAGCATCTTTTACGGCGAGTTTTATCTGCTTAGCCGCTTCACCGTTTTCTTTTATAAAAACTTCGTTTAAAATGCTAATAGCTTCGTCTTTATCTACCTCTACTTTTACTTTTAAAAACCCTTCTTTTTCGGCACGAAGAATGGCCAATAAACGATGACTGGGTATGCGTTTTATACTTTGGCTAAAGGCGAAGTAATCTTGGTATTTTACAGCGTCTTGTTTCTTTTTTTCTACTACTTTGGCGGTAAGTTGACCGGTACGTTGATAGAGTTTTCTTAACTTGGTACGTGCAAAATGGTTTTCGTTTATCCATTCCGCCATTATGTCTCTCGCACCTTGCAAGGCATCCTCCACGCTCATTCTACCACTTGCATAATGTTGGGCTTGTGCTTGAATATTGTTCTGCTTTTGACTCATAAGTACTCGAGCAAGTGGTTCTAACCCTTTTGCCATAGCGCGTGTAGCACGAGTTTCCTTCTTTTGTTTATATGGTAAATATAAATCTTCAAGCTCTTTGGCAGATGTGCAATGCCTGATTTTACTCAATACATTTTCATTGGTAATATTCAGTTCAGCCAACCTATAGAGTATAGTAGCTCTTCGCTTTTCCAGCTCTTGAATGGACTTTTGTGCATTGTCTATTTTTTCAATGTCTACCTCATTCAAACTGCCAGTAGCTTCTTTTCTGTATCTGGCAATAAATGGAATGGTAGCGCCATTGTTTAGTAGTTTTACAACCGCCTTTACTTGCGCTAGTTTTATGCCTAGTTCTTCTGCAATCTGTTCTTCCAATGTGGGATTATATATCAGTTGTCAAAAATAATCCCAAAAAGTTCTAAGACTAGCTGTTCCATCTGACTTTGGATTCCAAATACAGAACTTCAAGATGAAGGACTTCTCACAATATTTAAAGTTGAGACTAAGCTTAAAATACCTTTATTTGAAAGAAAAGGTATTGTTTAGGATAGAGCAGCAAATAAGGTAATTTGCCTACTTATATTTCCACTTCGCCTTCAAATACACGCACTGCAGGGCCAATGAGGTAGATATTTTCAAAGCCCGCTGTGGTATTCTCAAAACTGACTGCTAAGTTGCCCCCTTTGGTTTGTACTTGTCTGGTATAGGGTGATTCTACTTTTTTGTAATGTACAAATTCGGCAATAACTGCGGCTGTTACACCGGTACCACAACTCAAGGTTTCGTCTTCAACGCCGCGCTCGTATGTTCTAATTGAAAGACAGTCATCAGTTTGATTTATAAAATTAACATTTATTCCTTTTTCTTGATAAACTGGGGAATAACGTATTTCCTTGGCGCGATTTACAATGTCAGTATCCAGGTCTTGTTCCAATAGCACATAGTGAGGTGAACCGGTATTAATAATATAATCACTTCCTTTTTTATCTAAGTAGTTTACGTTGTGCATTTTAAGGTGCACTAGTTCTCCTTCTATTTTGGCTTTATGCGCTCCATCGTTAGAATTAAATGTACATTCATTTGCTATCCAACCTAAAAACTGGGCGTGTTTTACAGCGCAACGACTGCCATTTCCACAAAAACTTTCGCTTCCATCAGCGTTGTAATACATCATATCAAAATCTGCATTACTCTCTTGTTTCATTACAATAACGCCATCTGCACCAATGCCAAATTTACGATCGCATAAAGCAACGATTTGTGCCGTGGTGAGCTGAAATACATCACTTGTGATTACAAAGTCATTTCCGGTACCTTGGTATTTGTAAAATTTGATTTTACTCATTTAGAATATTAAGTAAGGTAGGGTTGCTTAGTTCTACGAGTCTATTGTAATTGGTATTCTTCTCCATGTAGTACACTTTGCTATCCATTTCTAAGTATAAACGACCATCCAACTCTTTAAATTCCAGTTTTTTACCTTCCGGTACACCATAGAGTTTAAGTTTTTTACCATCGTAATTATAGCCCTTATAGTTTACTACGGATTGCCAGTATTCTACATTCACACTTTTTGTCGGCGCTGGTTTAAATTCAGGAGCTACTTCGTCTTCATCTGCTGAATCGGTTGCTAGTCTTTCCTTATTCTTTTTTAATGCCGCTGGTTTTTTAGCGTTTATTGTTTCTATCTGACTTACCTCATCTCGTTCTTCAGCATATAACATAGCAATCGCATATTTTCGGCTGCTAAGCAATACGTCTTTTTTAATTTCCATATCTGAAGCTGGTGCAAGCGCTTCTACTTCGTCTTTATTGAGCTCTATTTCACTTGTCGCTTCCGCATCGTCAGTATAATCATCCTCTTCTTCCATTAAATCCATCTCTTCCAGTTGAGGTATTGGAGCTACTTCGGGTGTTTGTATGGCAAGCGTTTGTGTGTCATTTACAAGGCTATCAAAAAACTGATTTGCTTCTGCTGTACTTGTATCTCGTCGAGGCATTTTAGGTTTGCTCTCTCTTACAATTTGGTTGGTTCTGCGATCTACTACAAAGTCTATGATGAAGTAAGCGGCAACCATCATAGCTACAAGTGCAGCTGCACTCAGTGCTGAGGCAAGGTTAGGCAAAAACCTCATTCGGTTTTTCGACACGTTTTCTTTTAAATATGTTTTTAATTCCGCCTTTCGTTTTACTTCCAGTTGCTCAATAATGGCTTGCTGCAAAGCAACTTGTTCTTGCAACTGGGTATTTACCTTTAGTTCAGCCTTAAAGTTATCTAATTTTCTGCCAAACAACTTGCCACCCAAGTAGTCATCTATTAAATGATATGTTTTTTCAGTGGTCATTACAGCAAATCTTCTCGATTGTAACTTTTTAAAACAACGGTTTGTAGCTTCTTAAAACACTGGTACTTCTTCGATTTTACGGTATCAGTATTGGCAAATCCCAGCTTTTCAGCAATTACATTATTGTTAAATCCATCAAAATAGAAATAGGATAACAGTTTGCGGCAAGTTTCATCCATTTCATCTACCAGCTGAGCAATTATAGATTTATCAAACGAATGCACCATTTCTTCGCTTCCTGCATTTAGGTGATTGGTTTCATTTACAAGTTTAAACTTAATTCGTTTTTTTAGTTCCTTAAACCACAAGTTTTTAGCAATAGCCATTACATACGTACTCAGTTTAGACTTAAGCAAAAACTCGGACTTGTTAACGTTTTGCCAAACCGCAATTACACTTTCTTGTAGTATATCATCCACCACATTTTCATCCCCACTGTTTTTCATTATAAACGTCTTCACCATTGTATAATGCTGATTATATAGGTATACAAGCATTTTTTCATCCCCCTTTTTTATTCTTTCCAGAACGGTATGGTCAGCGAGCTTACTAATACCGAACATTTTGTAGAAGGTTAATACCCATTAATCGATAAAGGTAAATGGAAGATAAATTATGCTGAAAATCAGACGTTAGAAACATCAAAATGTTTATAAATTGCGTCGCAAAGTTACAGAAAATATACAAGCTTTTTGCTGATGACATTTGTAACATTTTGGAACAAAAATTGTAAATAATAATAACAGAAAATGAAAATAGATATGAATGCAAAAAAAGTATTGAGCGTTTTGGCCATTGCCATTGTTGGTGGTTTGGTTGCCTTGGGCGTAAACAAACTTTTCAATAACAACAGTACGAGCCAAAGTTTTGAAGATCATCAAAATGCCAAATTTACATTGGCTGAAAAATTGGCAGATGTACCTAGCGTAGATTTTGTTTCGGTAGCAGATGTTGCCACACCAGCGGTAGTGCACATTAAAACTACTATGAAAGAAGTAGCCGGAGGAGGTCAACAGTTCTTTAATCCGTTTGAAGATTTTTTTAACGGGCCAATGATGCCACAGCAAAGAGGACCACAGCAAGCAACCGGAAGTGGTGTTATCATCAAGAAAAACGGATACATCGTTACGAATAATCACGTAGTAGAAAATGCAAGTAAGGTAGAAGTGGTGTTGGAAGACAAGCGTACTTATGTAGCTGAGGTAATGGGAACCGACCCGGAAACAGACTTGGCCTTACTTAAAATAGATGAAGATAATTTGCCTTTCTTAAACCTGGGAAACAGCGATGAGCTAAAAGTAGGAGAGTGGGTAGTTGCCGTTGGTAATCCGTTTAATCTAACATCTACAGTTACCGCAGGCATAGTGAGTGCTAAGGGAAGAAACATTAATCTAATACGACAAAAGGGAGGGGAGTATGCCATCGAAAATTTTATACAAACCGATGCTGCTGTAAATCCTGGAAATAGTGGTGGGGCATTAGTAAATACTGCCGGCGAATTAATCGGAATTAATACCGCCATTGCTTCACAAACAGGTTCTTACAGCGGATATAGCTTTGCTATTCCTATAAACCTGGCTAAAAAGATAATCAAAGACTTGAGCGACTACGGCGAGGTAAAACGAGCTATTTTGGGTGTGCAGATACAAGACATAACCCAAGAACTTGCCGATGATAAAGGACTAAAAGACCTAAATGGAGTGTTTATACCTAACGTAAGCGATGGCGGAGCTGCTGATAAAGCAGGAATAAAAGCTGGTGATGTAATAATAAAGATAAACGATGTGGCTGTAAACAAAAGCAGCAGTTTGCAAGAGCAAATAAGCAAATACCACCCAGGCGATAAAGTAAAAATCAACTTATTGAGAGATGGTAAAGAAAAAGAAGTAACAGCTACGCTTTTATCTAAGGACGGAGAAAAAGAAATAAGCACGGAAGTAAAACGGGACGAAAAGAAAGTGCTGGGTGCAGAAATAGAAAATTTGAGCCGCGATGAACGCATAAAATTGGGAGTAAAAAACGGGGTTAAAATTGCTAAATTGGGTAGCGGAGCTATGAAGCAAAAAGGAATTCCTACGGGTTTTGTAATTACGCATATTGACAAAACGCCAATGTATACTACCCAAGATGTAGAAAAAGCACTAAAAGACAAGTCTGGTGCTGTGCTTATAGAAGGTGTAACTTCAAGCGGAGATAAGGAAGCATACGCTATACGATTAGACTAGTAAAAGACTGTAGTTAGTACTTATTCAAAAAAAATAAGTAGCAGAACCCTTCGGCTTGCCGAAGGGTTTTTTGTTTTTTTATAGTACAAATCATTAGGTAATGCAGTTGTATTGGTCTAGACCCTATTTGTTCTTGTTTTCACTAATTCTGAAATCGATAATTCGTTCTATTAAATCATAAGGCATTGGCTTGTCCAAAGGGAATTGCACCGACCCTTTACCACCTTTGTATTTAGAAAGTTCTTTTATAAACGTACTGTGGCCAGAGGGGGTAGCATAAAGACCAATGTGGTTCTTGAATTTGGCAAAATAAACCAGTGGTTTGCCATTTGTTTTATAAGCGGGCATTCCGTAAGATATCCTTTCAACAGCGTCTGGTGCTTTGGTTAAGATAGTGGTTCGGATTCTATTCAGAATTTCTCGTGCATCATTATCACAACTTGCAATGTATTCTTCAACGGAACTAAATTCAATTTTCATAATTTATGTGTGAAATTAGATTAAAATTAGCTTTTGCAATAATATACTTGAAATAATGAAGAGTGCGTTTAGGCACTCCCTGCTTTAATTAGCGGGGCGGTCTACTCGATTAGCGGTTCAGCTTTATTATTGGTTTAATACCCAAATCATTTCTTCCAATAAAATAACTAAACCCAATTGTGTCTTTTTTATTCATAAAAAGTTTTAAGGCGTATTTATTTTCGGTGTAATGTTCTAATTCTTCAATTACCCC
>JBEAPG010000031.1:0-10141 GCA_041164545.1 Bacteroidota bacterium | reverse complement strand
CAATTGGCAGCGACAAGCATTTGGCAATCATAAATCAAACGAATATGTGTGCCTACGAATTTTGGCTTTACAAAAACAAAAAAGCAGGTAGCGGAAATGCAATTAGCCTTACATCAAACGGCATATATAAAGACGGCAGAAGCACTGTGGCCGCAGGCTGGAGTCAATTGCAAGGTGTAATTTGGCCAAAAGAACTTCAAGATGGTGAAATAAAGAATGCTCTATCCTATTCTATACCAGTGACCAATGCAGAAGGATTTGTATACTCAGATACGCATAATGATGGTGCTTTGCGCAACAACCCTTATGCAATACCTGAAGGTACACTCATTCGAATAAAATCGGACATTGATGTTGACACAATCGCAGATATTGGACCAATCGAAAAAATTATTTATAAAGCGATTCAGAAATATGGTATGTATTGCGGAGATACCAATGGTGCGGGTTTAGGAATAAGAGCGGTATCTACCACCTCAGTTCCTGAAGATGCATACCCTAGCACATTTACGCTGAATGAAAATAACGGAGCATACTATTTATCTCATTTCCCGTTTGAACATTTAGAGGTTATTTATACCAGCGATTTGCAAAAATCTAAAGCTCAACCATACATAAACCATGGTTGTGCAGAGTGGGAATAATACAAAAAGGCAAAATACTTCGAAGCTGATAAATAGGAGCATCGATGTTTTGCTTTTTCAGAAAGCACAATACCCTATTACATTTAAGCCGACTAGATTTATAAGATAGCCAGCTCATTCCTTCTTACTTCATAGCTCCATTCCTTTGGATTTATTGAAATAAAGCTATTTTTGAGAAATAACTATGTATGGATGCTGCACCGCTAGACAACAGAAACTTACCAAAGATGAGGGAATGTTTCAAGTCATATCTATGGGAAATAGACTGCACGTGGAGATTGTGGTTCGATTATATCAATGTTGGTTAAAATTAAAGAAAGAGTAAAAAATGGAAAGTGTAGAAACAAAAAAAAGTCAATCGGATAAACTCATTTACTTTGGAGTTATCCTTTTTTTATAGGCCTATTAATTGGGTTAGTTGTTCCAATATTTGCAAATCCGAGATTGGGAGTATCCAGTCATATTGAGGGAGTACTTAACGGAATGTTCCTTATTGTATTAGGGTTAATTTGGAATAAAGTTGATTTATCAAACAAATGGTTAAAGATAACTTTTTGGTCTGCTGTTTATGGGGCTTTTACAAATTGTTTTGGAATTCTAATAGCTGCGATTTTTAATGCTGGAAAAATGTTGGGCATAGCTGCAAATGGACAAGAAGGCACCCCAGTTGTCGAGGGAATTGTAACGTTTTCACTGATATCATTATCAATTGCAATGCTGTTAGTTTGCATTACTGTTTTAATTGGTTTGAGACGAAACTTAAAAACAAATAAATAATACAAAAAGCAGCTAATTGAACAGATATCCCAACTAATTAAGGTAGCAAAACTCAAATTTTATCCGACTCAATTATAAAATAACCCTCTTGTGCATCCTTGCTCCTGCGCCACATTCCGTGGGCAACATCTTGCACTTTTATACTGGCATATTTTTTTAGCGAACCTACAAAAAGGAACTTGAGCAAGCGGAACAGCACAATTCCTATTCGCTCTCCCATTCTTGTTTCTTCTCTTTCCGAGTCTAAAAGTGAAGGTCGGTAAACATACGTAGAATCAATACCTACCTGTTTTACATCTTGTTCCATTTTACCTTTTACACGATTGTAAAAAACACTTGAATTCGCGTTTGCTCCCATTGCACTCACCACATGAAATTGCTTAACTCCCGCGCTTTTAGCCCATTTGGCTAGGTTTACAACATATTTATAATCTACCAACTCAAATGCAGCTTGACTCCCTGCTTTTTTTATAGTAGTTCCTAAGCAGCAAAACATCGCATCGGCAGATATTGGTGGCAAATCAGAAACCTGATCGAAATCGATAGCCTGGTTATTCAGTTTTTGATGTTGCACCATAGAACTGGAGCGGATTAAGGAAACTACTTCGGTGTAATCCACATCTTCCAACAAATAGTTTAGAAGGTGTTTTCCCACTTCGCCAGAGGCTCCTGCAATAATTGCTTTCATAGTGCAAAGATGTAGCAAGCAAGCCACAACTTAAATGAAATGAACTACAATTTTGGAAAATGGCCTTTATCTACTCATATTTGATACCACTATGGCCTATTTCAATCGAGCATTTATCCATTTTTTTAAAGGATTAGCAGCTAATAATCACAAAGATTGGTTTGATGCAAACCGAAAAACGTACGAAAAAGAGGTGAAAAAACCGTTTTACCAATTGGTGGCTGATACGATAGCAGAAGTGAGTAAATACGACAAAAATGTGGCAAGGTTGGAAGTAAAAAATGCCGTGTTTCGCATCAATCGCGACATCCGTTTTTCTGAGGACAAAACACCGTATAAATTACACGTAAGTGCAGCCATTTCTCCCGAAGGTAGAAAAGGAATGGAATATCCCGGAATGTACCTCCACCTAAATTTGGAAACATGCCACATTGGCGGGGGTTGCTATATGCCAAGCAAAGAAAACCTGGGAGCTATAAGTCGGTACATTGTTACACAGCCTAAAGAGGTGGAAAGTGCTCTTAACAATACTGAATTTGTTTCCGTATTCAGTGGCTTGCAGCCGGGCGAAAAGAATAAAATACTTCCAAAGGAATTCAAAGAATTTGGCGATAATCATCCGCTGCTTTTCAATAAACAATTTTACTATATGGCCGATTACCCCGGCGAGGAAACTATTCTGCGAGACGACCTTTTGCCCTTCATAATGAAGCACTATAAAGCAGCAGAAGTGTGGAATGACGTACTTAAAAAAGCTATGAAATGAAGTATTGGCCAATTCTAATGCTGATATTTCTGTTCTCATGTAAAACGCGAAAGCCCGTTGCCGAAGTTCGTGAAACGCCTTTTGAATTAAGAAGCATGAAGGCATTGAACCTGAGTGAAGATGCAACAATTGTTTCCACGCAAAACGATGAGGTTTTGGTCTCTATTCTATTTGGCTCCTATGTAACCGAAGATCGGTGGTTTGTAAATGGATATAGCTTACCGTTGCTCGTTTTCGATTCCAACCGAATGGAATATCCCATTCGCGACGCATTTTTAAACTCCGACGCAGATTGCAGCACGTGCGAAGTTTGGATTTGCCTTTTGGAAATGGACGATGAAATAACAACACACGATGCCAACGATCTACTAATCGCCTTCGTAAATTCCAAAGGTTATAAAGCCTTCGAAAGCAAAGCGGTGGTAGATTCGGTAATGAAAGACAACGACTTTTTAGGATTTGCACGTATACCGTACTATCTTCCCAAAATTCCCACTACCTACACTATAAAAGGCAACGATTTATTGGATAAATACGAATACCAGTTGACTATAAGTACGGAAAAATGGGAAGTGAATAAGACGAAAAAATAGCGTACAACCGTTCTATAAATAACCCCATGCGAAAACTGACATTATTTCTTTCAACTGTGGGCTTTCTTTTGGCACAAAGCCAAAACGTGGCGGTGCAACTTACTGAAATGAACTTGCTGTATAAGGGAATTGACAACCCTGTAAACATTGCCGTGGAAGGCGTAAAAAATGAGGATTTGATTATTGCGACCAGTGACTATTTAACCTATGCAAACGGTAACTTGCGAGCAGAAAAAGAACTACGCGGCGAAGGATTTGTGTATGTCGGCAAAAAAGAAAACCAAGACACCGTTTGGTTAGACACTGTGAAATTGAGAATTCATTCGCTTCCCCAACCTACGGCACAATTGGGCGGAATACCCAATGACGGATTGCCCAAAGGAAAAGCGAGCGTATTGGCACAAAGTACACTTTTGGCAACTATGGGTGCTGGTTTTGCTTATCCACTTCATTATCAGATAACCAGCTACAAGTTTATCATAGCCTTTGCAGATAAGCCACCTGTTATGTATTCCGGAAACGGACCTCAACTTACAGGTCAAATGCGAAGAGCAATGACAGAAATATCTGGTGGAGACCGTATACTAATCGAAGGCATTCAAGCCAAAGAAGCAAGATATGGTTTTGAGGCAAATTTATCTCCCGTCATTATTACCATTAGAAGCAATGAGCCTACTTATTATAAAGATGAAAACAGCTTTATCTATGCTCGCATTACAGATGATAAAACGGGCAAAGAATATTACCTGAATAGTACGTATGACATCGCGCTACACTTAGATACTTTTCAGAACGGAATAGTAGATTTATTTAGCCAAGGTAAACAAGGATATTTCCGTACTTCGAGCCATTTTTCTAATGGTACGGAAGTCTCCCAAGCCAGATATGATGACTACGGGAATTTACAGTACACACAGAAACGATTAGCTACAACAAGCTGGGAATACACAGGTTACTACCCAAACAAGCAGATAAAAACACAAACCTATTTCTCTGAGAATGAAGTTTTACAAGGCACCGAAGAATTTGCTGATTGTTACGATAAAAAACTTTTAAGCCACGCAACGATAATTGACATTTCAGAATCTTGCGAATACGATTCAACTCTTCTTGATTTGTTTAACCTCTTTCTAAAAAACGAAATAGCCGCGAGTGGAAAATTTTTGTCATATTATCAAAACGGGAAACTAAAAATAGAAGGAAACCTAATACTTGCAAAAGGCTTAGAAATGCCAGAGCAGTTATTTTGTGGTACAGGAACAACATACTATACCTTTAGAAATTCGACAGTCTTGGATGGCGAATGGAAGTTTTACTCCGAAGAAGGAAAATTAATAGAAACCCGAAAGTATGATAAAGGTAAGCGTGTAAAATGAAAAATATATTCTTAATTCCATTTCTCCTAATAAGCTATTTTTCTACTGCTCAAACAGTTGCGGTAGAATTATCTGAAATAAATCTGCTTTATCGTGGGTTGCACAACCCGCTAAAAGTGGCCATTTCCGAAACTAAGCCAGAAAACACGATTGTAAAAACATCTGAAGGCCTAAAGCTAAAACTAGAAAATGGAAACTACACAATTATGTGTATGAAAGCTGCCAAACCACAAGAACATGTATACGTAGGTAAACTCGTAAAAAAAGACACCGTTTGGGTAGATACGTTTACTTACAGAGTGCGAAGTTTGCCACAGCCAATGGCTCAATTCGGCCAAATTCCAAATGATGGTTTACCTAAACCACAAGCTCAAATCACCGCACAAACACATATAATAGCTTCTATGGGCTATGGCTTTAGCTATAATTTGGAATACAAAGTGCTTTCATATCGCTTTATTATTGCTTTTAAGGGTAGGCCGCCTTATACCGAAAATGGTGTTGGCGACTCGCTAACTCCAACTATGTTGGCACAATTGGCTCAAACCTACAATGGTGATATAATTATTATAGAAGGAATTAAAGCAGAAGAGAGCAAATACGGCTTTAAATCAAATTTGAGTCCTATCGTTATCACTATCCGAAATGCAAAACCCAATAGCCTCCATCAAGAAAAAGTGTTGGTTTACACAAGAGTAGAGAAACCAAATGGTGAGAGCTACACATTTATTAATGATGAATATGAGCTAACGCAGGAAGGCATAGATTCTATCCGAAACGGAATTATAAATTATTATTACACCACTGACAGCGGCTTTTTTAGGGAAATGCAAGTGGTGAAAAACGGCGTAATTATAGAAAAATCGTATTTCAATGATGAGGGAAAGAAAGTATATCAACTTACCAAAAATAAGGATGTTTGGCAGTTTGAAGCATACTACAAAAACGGTAAACTGAAAACGAAAACTACGATTAGCGATAGTTTAACCTACGTAGGCAATATCGAAATTTTAGATTGCGACAATTACTTCTCCGGCTATTGCTATGGTGAGTCGTATTATGAACGTTGTAAGTATATTGTGCACCAAAGCGATGAAAGTGATGTACATCAAATAAAATATCAGTATAACTTATGCCCGATAGGAGAACTAAAAATATATTATCCTAATGGTAAGCTCAAGATGTCAGGAAATTTAAAATATGGATTCAGACATAAAACCGAGTCTATTCAAAAAAATCACATTTATGAAGGGTTTCAGAACTCCAATCCGGGCTTTAATGAAATAAGTGTAATGGATGGCGTGTGGACTTTTTACATCGACAATGGCTCAGTAGTTAAAACTCGGGTTTACAAACTTGGCGAACGAGTAAAATGAAAATAGTAGGCACTCTGGCGTTTATTCTGTTGGCATTTGCAGTAAATGCTCAAACCGTTGCGGTAGAACTTACCGAAATGAATGTTATTTATCGAGGGGCAAAAAATCCTGTACGCATTGCGATTTCGGGTGTTGCAGACACAGACTTGGTGGTAAAAACCACTGAAAACATTACCTACCACAAAACAGAAGATGCAGAATACATCACTGCAGAAAAACTAGGTATTGGAATAATTTACGTTGGTAAAAAACAAAAGAAAGATACCCTATGGCTTCACCAGTCAGAATTCCGTATACACAATATGCCTCCACCGCAAGTGCAATTTGGCGGTATACCGAATGATGGAAAACCGCACTCCCGAAATGCAGTGCTAGCTCAAACTAGTTTGTATGCCGCAGTTGGCAGCAGCTTTGCAGGGGACTATCGTCCGTGCCCATTTTTAGGGGCTAAATTGGTTATAGTTGGCAAAGAAATCCAGTATTTCGAAATGGCAGACAAGGTTTTAACTTCAGAAATGCGGTCCGCAATTAGGAATTTACGAGACGGAAGTATTATTCGCTTCTACGACATCCGAATAATTGACCTAAGAACCAAAGATACCATTACAAGCGAACCCATAGAAATTATGATTGGACACAACAATGAAATATTGTCTCGCCACTTGCTATATATCCGTGGTTCAGATACCAATGTGTATAAGCAAAATTGGCAATTTTCTTCCGGACCACATCAATCCATAGATAGTATTTTAGCTGTCGACAATTCCATTATTTCGGGTAAACTCATATACTTTTATTCTAATCCCAATTTTAATTACAGAATAGAAAAAACATACCTAAACAGAGAGGTTATAAAAGAGGTAGCTTTTGATGAAATGGGAAATAAAATGTACATAATGAAGCGGCTAGATAAAATAGCTTGGAAGTACACTTCGTACTATGAAAATGGAGCACTGTTCGTAAAAACAACCTTGTACGATATTACTGTTTTTGTCGGAAATGAGACGTATTTGGCGTGTTGCAATCGCAGTTGGATCGCAGACACTTGCTTTGTAGATTTGATGAATGATGTGGCCAAAGATGTTTATCAAGTAGTGCAACTTAC
Organism: Bacteroidota bacterium; assembly: GCA_041164545.1. GTDB lineage: Bacteria > Bacteroidota > Bacteroidia > NS11-12g > UBA9320 > UBA9320. Next base: position 2,816 of record JBEAPG010000031.1, on the reverse strand, counting down.
AAGCCGTGCCCCTGTAGAAAAGTTTGAAAGTTTTTATCCGGATGGCAAGTTGAAATGCAGTGGCAACATCGCATTACAAATGGGGTATTTGGATATAGAAAAAGGCAAAGAAGTCTGTGGTCGTTGGCATTCGGCAGATGAAAATTTTTCGGTTATGGACGGGGATTGGTTTTTTTATTATGAAGGCAAGGAAGTAATTCTCAGAAGGACCTATGAAATGGGACAATTGAAGAATTGAATAATACAAAACCTAAAATCTCGTTTTACAACCATGCCAAAACTTCAAAAAACTGCTTTTTTATTCCTTCTTTTTATTGGCAGTAGTTATTCACTCCATTCGCAGACTCCCGTTCCACAAGCAGCGTATGGCATCTACCTGAATCAAGCGACTGTAAAACTTGAAAATATATTGAAATACAATTCCATTGAAATGGTATGCCCTCCTTGTGACTCTGCTTTGCATTACAGTGTTACCTCATTCCGATTAATTACCGTTCCAACGCAGGGCAGTTTCGCCGTTTTCAATGTAGTAGGAAAAGAAATACCTGCTGATGCCTATCGTATAATTTCTAATCTAAAAGGTGGGGATATAATCATAGTAGAAGCCATTACTGCTCAATTGGTAAAAGAGGATCAGATTTTACTGAGCGAACTAAGTATGAGTCCGATTATTATTACGTTGCAATAGCGATTACTTGAGCGATACAATCCTTGGAAACAGTTCGTGTCCCAACAAACCTAAACGGAATCGCGCAAAGCGCAGTCTACATTCCTTATTAAAAATGGAGGCGACTAAAAAATTTACACTTTTTTGTTGAATGCAGGGCGATACAATCTATCGCCCCACATTGCTCTTCTTAATTTAAAATATGAAGGTAGGAATTACCTATTGTCATTATTGAGAATCAAACGATGGGTATGCGTAAATCCATCATTTACAAACGAAACAAAATACAGCCCATTGGCGCAATTTATTAGATCAAAACGAGCAGTTTCGTTTGCATATAAACGTTCTTGCCTAGCCACTAGTTTACCGGCAATATCATATACTTTTATATCTTCAACTGTAGCCGACGCAGTTATATTTATGCTTCCATTTGAAGGGTTTGGATAAACGCTAATTACTTGATTTGTTGCATTATTCACCCAAGCGCCTCCACCGGTATGTGTGGTGTCTTGTTTGGTGGTATCTTGTTTAGTCGTATCTTGCTTCGTGGTGGTGTCAATACCGTTGCAATCGCTTGGCCACGGATCCTGCTCTAGCGGCAATCCGGGTGTTAAGCTTCTATTAGTAAAAGCGGCATAGTCTGAGTCATATTTAAACGTCCTAAACGTCCTACCGCTGTATTCTTCCCCTTGCTTTGCAACCTTTACATCACTCACCGGGTTTACATACTCCCACACAATTTCTCCATTGGTTATATCGTACTCCGTTAATTTGCCTTTGGTAGCTTCACACGCAAAAATATTTCCGTTTGGTAAAATCTCAGTGTTTGACATAACCGGCGAGAAAAAAGAAGATTTTATGTCCTTCGTATAGGAATATACTGGGCTTGTCGGACCAAAAACTCCATTGCTCTCAGTAGCATAATTGTTTCCATCCCACGGTAATTCTATAATATCTATACTAGAATAGCCCCGTGTTGAACCATTATTAAAAAAGATAATATTTCCAGCGTAGTCACCGTATTTAATCCAATTAGGGTCATGCTGTCCAAACGACTTTTTATCACTTAATGTACCCTTATTATATGCTGCTGGATTTCCGTATCTATACAATATATCTCCTCCTTTTCCGGAAATACCACCAAAGTGTCCGCTTACTTCAGAATTATTTGCCGAATGATCGATTATAAAGATTTCATTGAATGTTAGGCAACTCAACAAAATTTGATCAAGATTTTCATTGTATGTGATGGAATTAAAATGCAGCCAATCCATAGAAACCCCACTTCCTGTTGCAGCGAAGTTTATATTCAGCAATTCAGGATGCTCGCTTATGGTGCCGTAATTATCCAAATTAGAATCAAAATCTTGGATGAGATGTTCACTTGCTCTCCACTGCCATACCACATCAGCGTCCTTTGTTCCTCTGGGTGCAAGCTCCATTATTACCTCATCCCACAACTCGTCTTTATTTGACATAAGACTCGTATCTCGTCCTAGCAAGTGTTTTTGTATGGGATCCATTTTCTTCCAAGCATTTACTAAAATATTCCCATTTGGTAATACCTCAATATCGTGGTGCAAAACCATAGAATCGTTGGATATTTTATGGCTCCATACCTTTGTTCCATTCCAGTTATATCGCTCTACTATTCCGTGTACCCCTGGATTTCCGAAAGCTGGGGTTAGATCCATTCCCGCTTTTATTATATCTCCATTGGGTTGCAGATATGCCACTAAAGTAGGCGTAGCCGTTTTCCATTCATGCACCTTTTGTCCGCAGTTGTTTATTAAAAAAATGTCTTTTGAATTAAAGGGAAAAACAAGGGTATAACCGTCCATCGCATTCTCTTCATTTATAAAAGTTCCAACAGTTTGTACTTGCGAAAAACTACTGAGCGATGCTAAAAAAAAACATAATCCAATGGTGTAATGTGCTATTTTCATTCTTTTGTTTTCGATTTCTCTTTTAACGAAAACATTATTTGAAGTAAAAAATAATTATCAAAAAATAATACAAAACCCTAATAATCTGCGACTTAAATTTTTGGAATGCAATACAAATACGCGATTAGAAATAATAAGTGAAATGGACACTCTAATAAGTGAGAAAATCAACAACTGAAAAGCCACCACAGTTATTCTGGTGA
>JBEAPG010000030.1:0-10191 GCA_041164545.1 Bacteroidota bacterium | reverse complement strand
ATTATTCAAGTCTAAAGAAATAATCGCCGATTCCATTGTGTTCAGAATTTTGGGCAAAAATACATTATCGTTGGGTTTATAATTAGGTAGTATTCAATTATCTAGCGATTTCTTTATACATTCGAAACAGAACTGCTATTTTTGTTAACCACGACTACGCAATGAGTAACTTTTTTACTGCTCGAAATCTCAACCTAAAGACTATTCTTTTAGTCGGAGTTTTGCTTGTTGCAATGCTCGCTTTTGCTGCAGAAATAATAAATCCATATGCAATAAATGAGAATGCTTCTGCAAGAATTGCTGAGCAAAAAAGCAGACTTGTTAGCGTGTCTAGTGCTACTGATAAGGCAGCTATAAACTACAACTTGGGAGTCTTATTAGAGTCTGAAGGAAAATGGTCAGATGCCGCTTTTAATTATGATGCTGCTTCGGATGGATTAGGAACTACAAAATGCAATGAATTGATAGCACGAACAAAGGCAGCAAATGCTTACATGGGTGTGCTTGAAGGAAAAGGTGAAACGGCGTTTTCTAAAATTAGCAATGCACTATTTTGTGCTAAAGAGTTACAGAACTCGGAGTTAGAAACAGATATTCTTATTTTAGAAGGAAGGATGTTGTTGCATCAAGGAAAATTTAGCAAGGCTTTTGCCTCGTTCTTTGAGGCAAAGGAAAATGCAGAATTAGTAAATAATGAATTACTGCAAATAGCAGTGAGCAATGCCATTGCTGATGAACAGTTACGTATTAATCAAACAGACAAAGCGAGAACATATCTGCAAACCGCATTACTCCTTAATAAGTCTAAAGCAAATTCTAAAGTAGCGGCACACATTTACAACCTAATAGCTATTAGTTACTACGCAGAAGGAAATATAAAAAATGCCAATGTTTATGTGCTAAAAGCGTTGGAAAAAGCTAAGCAAGCTAAAGCTGATAGTGAAATTGCAAAAGCAAACCTAACTTTAGCTAAGCTGTCAGCATCTTCAAGCGATTACGTAAAGGCCAATTAATATTTAGATCTAGCTCGAAAATCGATTATGGACGGAAAGCTGGTTGTTTTAACCAATGATTTACTTCTTACAGAAGCAGTTTTTAACCTAGCTATCAACAAGACAAACGAGGCAATAAATCAAACAACTGAGATAATAAACAAAACAAAACCATATATTTCTGAATCTGATTTATTGTCTGCGTACGAACTCCAAAGTAAGGCCTATTACAAGCAAAATAATTACAAGAAAGCATTTGAGGTGAATGAGCAATTCTCCAAGTTGAAAGATGATTTGCCTGTTGCTGGAGCGTATAAGCAATTTGACTTATTGCGAAGGAAGTCAGAAAAATCTGCAACAGACAAGATTGCGCTTAAACAGAAAGCAGAAAACGATTTGCTTTTCCAAGAGCAACGCAACTCAACTATTATTCGATATTCCATAATTGGAGCATTTACGTTATTAGCTGCTCTAATGCTTTTGCTATACAGACAAGTTAGAATTAAGCAGAAAAATAACGCTAAATTAGAGCAACGAAATGCTTTGATTAATGAGCAAAACTTAGAACTTCGGAAAATGAATGCCGTGCTTGACGAAGCGCGAGTGCAAGCAGAGTCGGCTTCGGTTGCAAAGTCCAATTTCTAGGCAGTTACCAGTCACGAAATTAGAACTCCTATGAATGGTATAATGGGAATGTCTAGCTTGCTGTTAGAAACGCCGCTAAATGACGAGCAACGTAAATATGTTGAAACCATAGGTGCCAGTAGCGAAAATCTACTTATGATTCTGAATGATATCTTAGATTTTTCTAAGATTGAAGGAGGTAAAATGAATATAGAGTCCACCTTGATTGACCTTGATAAGCTTTTTGACGAGGTAACAATTATGTTTTCTAAGCAGGCCAAGGATAAGAATATCGTGCTTCAAAAGTTCATTGGCAATGCAATGATTAAGCAATTTAGAGGGGACATTCTTCGTATTCGCTAGGTACTAATAAATTTGATAAGTAACGCTATTAAGTTTACTGAAAACGGCACTATTAAAGTAATGGTAGAATTGGACGAATTGCTTCGTGCACAAACCGAAGATGCCAAAATAGACAAACTGCGTTTTTCGGTAAAAGACAATGGAATCGGGATCACAGAATCAAAGCAAAAGAAGATTTTTGAATCATTTGAACAAGAAGATAATTCAACTTCTAGGAAATATGGAGGAATTGGGTAAGGGCTTAGTATATCTAAAAGATTAGTTGAACTTATGGGAGGAGAAATAGGACTAAAATCTCAAAAAGATGTCGGTACGACGTTTTACTTCAATCTAAATGTTGAAATCCCAAAAAATCTTTCGACAAAAGAAACCCCTGTAAATATTACAGAAGAAGGAAATGAAGTGCCTATTTCCAGCGATAAATTGGCCGAAACTCATCCAATGCGCATTTTAATTGCCGAGGACAACCCCTTTAATAAGTTGTATCTAGATAAGCTATTCGAAAAGTTTGGGTATACAGACTCGCTACATGCCGAAAATGGTTTGGAAGTGCTCAAAATTCTAGAAGAGGCCGAAGTGGATTTGATATTGATGGATATTCAAATGCCGGAAATGGATGGTCTGCAAGCTACTCGAAAAATTATTGAAAAATATGAGGACAAGCGTCCGTTAATTATTGCTTTGACAGCTGATGCAAATGAAGGTAGTCAACAACAATACCTAGATGCAGGTATGGATGGATTTTTAAGTAAACCATTTAAAGCAGAGGCATTGCAAGCTATTTTAATTGAAAAACACAAGGAAATTAAGGTCGAACATTTAGTTTCCTAGCACATCGGCTATAGCTTTCGTTTTTAACTTAATTTCTTCCCATTCATCTTGAGCATTGCTGTCTATAGTTATAGCTCCACCAGCACAATACATCATTTTTTTTGACTTTTCATCACATATTAAACTGCGAATTACCACGTTAAAATCGAAGTCTCCGCTGGGCTCTATATAGCCTACCGCACCCGAATACCAGCCACGCTTAAAGGATTCTAATTGCTCAATGTGTTTCATTGAAGCAATTTTTGGAGCTCCAGTCATGCTACCCATTGGGAAGCTTGCAACAAGTATATCATATAATGAGATGTTTTCCCGCTTTATACCAGTTACTGTAGAAATCATTTGATGTACCTGTAGGTAACTATAAATACCAAATAGTTCATCTACCTTTATGCTGCCGCTTTCGCAAATTCGTGCCAAATCATTGCGAACCAAATCTACAATCATTACATTTTCTGCACGGTCTTTTTCAGAATTTTCTAGTTGATGAATAAGTGCCTCATCCTCTTTAACGCTTTGTCCTTTCTTAATGGTCCCTTTAATGGGCTGGCTTATTAGTTTATCACCTCGCATACATATGTAGCGTTCCATACTCGCTCCGCATAGATGCAAGTGGTTCACTTTTAAGTAGCTAGCCATTGGCACAGGCGATTTTTGTAGCAGTTTTTTATGAAATGAGGTGGGTGAAAATTGCTCAAATTCTTGAACAAAAGGCAAGCAATAATTAAGTTCATATACTTCGCCATCCAAAATTAGATTATGGATGTCGTTTATCTTGGAGAAGTATTCTTCTTTTGTGCTAAAGGTCTGCAATTCATTGAGCTCATCTTTAGAAGGGTTAGAAGTGATATCGAAAAAAGAATCTTGAAGCTCTCCAATAATTGCCACATTTCCACTTTTATCAATGGATATAAGTAATTCAGGCTCAAAAAAGATAAATTCGGGTGTATCAATATGTACCTTGTTATCGCTAGCTAGATTTTCAAATTTATTTTTAAGGTCGTAACTCAAAATTCCAAAAAGCCAAGTTTTAGGTATGTCATTTTGAACTGCATCCAGCTCTTTATACACTCGCTTTGCTCCAAATGCGGCTAGCAACTCATACTTGCCTCCGGTAACACCTGTATTTAGTTGGCAACTATCAAGAATGCTAACATAATCGTAGGACATAGCATTGGTATAACACAGATTTTTAAATCCACCCAATCCAAATGATTTGATATAGTTTTCAATCCTATTCATCAAAGTATATTCTGATTATACTTGCTTTTGAAGGGCCTATTACGTTTGCGAGTTCCTCTGTGCTTGCTTTCTTTATCTTATTAACGGATTTAAAAACGCGTAATAACTCCGCAGCCGTTTCGTCGCCAATTCCTTTAATTTCGGTTAGTTTGCTTACTATAGTGCCTTTACTTCTTCTATTTCGGTGGTGTGTAATACCAAAACGATGAGCCTCGTCTCGCATTTGCTGTATGACTTTAAGCGATTCTGATTTTTTGTCAATGTACAATGGTAAGCTATCTTCCGGATAGTAAATTTCTTCTAGTCTTTTTGCTATGCCCACAATAGCTATTTTTCCATATAAGTCAAGGTCTTTGAGCGCTTGAGTAGAACTGCTCAATTGGCCTTTTCCTCCATCTATAATGATTAACTGCGGTAGCGGTTCGTTTTCTTCAATAAGCCGTTTGTAACGTCGAGTTACCACTTCATACATACTAGCAAAATCGTTGGGTCCCTCGACAGTTTTTATGTTAAAGTGCCTGTAATCTCGCTTACTTGGCTTACCATTTTTAAATACAACGCAAGCCGAAACAGGATAAGCACCTTGTATGTTTGAATTATCAAAACACTCCATATGCACGGGAAGGTCCTTTAACTTTAGGTCATTTTGTATAGTAGTAAGAATGCGATTTACCTTTAAATCTGGATCAAGCTTTTCGTATTGATTCGTTTTTTCTTGCATATACAAGCGAGCATTTTTTTCACTCAACTGAAGCAATTTTTTCTTATCTCCCGACACAGGAACAATAAAATTTCCCTCTAGAGGAAGCTTGGTAGGAACGATAATTTCTTCTGTACTCTGGTTAAAGTGCGATATCTCACCGTAAGCTATTTCCAATAACTCTTCGGTAGATTCATCCATTTTCTTTTTCATTTCCAGGTTTTTGCTTTGGATGATGATTCCTCCCGAAATACGCAAGTAGTTTATGTAAGCAAATCGGTTGTTTTGAGCAATATTTAAAACATCAACATTGCTTATTCTTGGATTTACAACGGTGCTTCTACTTTGGTATTTATCGAGGATGTCTAATCGTCGTTTGTATTTTGCTGCTTCCTCATACTGCCAGTTACTGGCGGTTATTTCCATTTTTTGCTTTAGGTGTTCCTTTACTTCTTTCAGGTTTCCTCGCAAAATGTGTTTGATATGTTTTATAGAATCATTGTACTCTTCCTCTGTTTCTAAGCCCTCGCACGCCCCACGGCAATTACCAATTTGATATTCCAGGCATACCTTAAATTTATTGGCTTCAATGTTTTTTTGACTTAGGTTCAGATTGCAATTTCTGGTTGGGTAAAGTTGCTTACACAAATCCAACACAATTTTCATCAAGCGAACGTTGGCATAAGGTCCAAAATATTCGCTTCCGTCCTTAATCGGATTTCGCATTGGGTATATTTTAGGAAAACGTTCATTGGTTATTTTAATGAGTGGAAAACTTTTATCGTCTTTTAGATTGATATTATATTTTGGCTGAAACTCCTTTATAAGACTGTTTTCTAAGAGGAGTGCATCCATTTCTGTGGGAACCACAGTTATGTTTACATCCCAAATCTTACTTACCAAAACCTTGGTTTTTCGGTTTTCGAAGTGGTTTTTAGTAAAATATGAGGTGACTCTTTTTTTTAGATTTTTGGCTTTGCCAATGTATATGATGGTATTTGACTTGTCAAAATATTTATAGACGCCGGGAGCTTCGGGCAATATTTTTAGTTTGTTTTTATAAGGTGCTATTTCTTCTGTTTTTGACAAGAGATACAAAGGTAAGAAAATGGGAGTCAGGTATGTTTAAAGAAAGTGTGATTTAAACGGCCAAATCATAATTCGTCAATCTCTAGCGCTTCTCTTATTATACCATCTAATACAATTAAATTTTCTTCGGTTAGACTGTTTATTGTTATTCCAGCCATTGACTTTCTCTTCTTTTTGTCTAGTAGTGGTAGGCTCTTTTGCATAAGATGTGCTTTCCAGAACACAATTTCTACCCCGCTTGGCTTTTGAGGATTTGTGTAGCAAATGAGCTTGTTTTTGCTATAAAACGGAATGCCATATTTTATAGTACTCTTTATTCCTTCATATTCACTTAAAAAAGCGTGCAATTGCTGATAAAACGGCTGAAATTCAATAGGTCTACGCTCAATGAATTCAATAATATTTTGCATTAAGACTAGTTTTTATATTCGTCTAAATCATCTTCATTAATTGAAAATTTTGGATTAGTCCAAAGCCGCACATACCAATACAAAGGAAAGGCTAAGGGGCTAACTAGTACCAGAAGCAATACCCATAAAATGCGTTCGTTTTCGGTGCTTGATTTATCTTTTATGGCTAGTATAAGAAAGTAAACAAATAGAAAAACACCGGTGGCAAGTCCTAAGATGAGAAATGCAATGGCGGGTAAAAAGGTTTGCACAAGTTGGGCTGGGTCTTCGAGTTCGTTTTGGCCATTTTGTATTGAAAAAAACACAAAACGAAAAATGATGAATAAATATAGCCCTAAACTGATTAGAGGTAGAATGGACAGCACTCCAAGAAGTATTTTGTAATTGTGTTGCATAGTGTCTCAAAAAAATACAAATTTAACAAGTAATGATAAGCTACTTTAGTGCTAATCAAAAAGAAACTCCCTTCTTTTCTTCCACCCAAATTCGGTCTCCATCAAAGGTTGGGGCTTGCACAGATATTACTTTCAGTGGCTTTTTACTCGTGGCAGTGACGGTGTGCACACTTCGTTTTGGTATGAGCGTGGCTGTTCCTTTTTTGATTTTAAAGGTAGAATCGTTAAGTGTCATAATTCCCTTGCCAGATACAACTTGTACAAACTCCGTGTGATAGGCATGATAATGCGGTTTTACCTCTTTTTTTATCCAAATAATAAAAGTGCTTTGATGCTCATTTTCGGCAAATTTCTTCACAAAAATATTGGGGTAGTTTGTGGAATCAGGCTGAATTTTCTTGGGATTGATATTTTGACCAAATACAAACCCGCAAAAAATGAATGTCCATAGAAATAATTGTACTCTTTGCATAACAATATTGCAAAGTAAGGTAACTATTTACTTGCTTTGTACGTTCAATACTTATAATTGAGATTATACATCTTCATATTCGCTGCGTTTTTGTGTCAACTTGGATTTGGGCAGTCAAAGGTTTTTAAGGGGCAATTTAGGTCGTTTGCCAATGGAGAACCGATATTGTATGGTAAAGTAGTGACAGGTAAAACCACCCGTTTAACCAACATTGACGGCTACGTGGAAATAGGCTATACACTAGGTGATTTAATAACTATAACTCATCTGACCTATGATACTCTTGAGATAAACCCGCTTGATTACGCTAAAAACGACACTGTTATATTTTATCTGAAACCTCGGGTGTATGTACTTAAAGAGTTTTCGTTTTCAGCTCTTGGACCTCGTGTGTTCTTCGACCAAAAATTTGTGAAGAATGATTTAGGTAAGTCAGACGAAGAAACAATTCGTGAAAAGCTAAAACTAATTCAAATGCGACAAGAGCTTATAGGGCTTGATAGAAGTGCTCAGGGTGGCGTTGTTTTGGGTAGTCCTATAACTGCTTTATACGACAGATATAGTAGGGCAGGGAAAGAAAAAGCGCTATATGCTATGCTAATCGAGCAAGACAAATTAGATAAAGCGGCCTATAAAAAGTTTGATGATGTAATCGTAAAAACACTTACCAGTTATGACGACAAAGAGTTGCAAGACTTTATTAAGTTTTGTAGTTTTCACCCAACCTACATTGCAGCAGTGGATGCCCTGGAATTGTACTATGAAATACTTCATTGCCGAGACGAGTACGAGACGAAAAATTAGACCTGGGAATAGTTGTTAGTTAATAGTTAATAGTTATTAGTGTAATAGTCTGGTGATTCATGTCCAACTTTTTGTGGACTTCTGACTTCTGCTTACTGACCTCTACTAAAATTCCCTTACATCGGTCAAACACTCTTCGCCGAACAAATCAATTTTTCCTCTGCTTAGATAGGGTTGCACAAATTCTACGACATTTCCGCCTCCATTACTCCAATACATTACGCAGTCATTATTTGTGCAATGTGCCCCATTTTCTTCATCGTGATGTGCACTTCGCAGCGTTACTCCATTGTTTACTAATCCAAGTGCGTGGCCTATTTCGTGGGTTAAAGTTGTTTGCTCTACCAAGGTGCGAAGTGTAAATGAAGGCGAAGCACTTTTAATAACCGGTTTAAACAAGGCTATAATCGCGGTGCCATTTATATTTAATCCTAAAACCTTGTCTAATACTTCGCCATCCTTTGTAAAATATCCATCCAAAAACAGAACTACGAGCCCTTTCTGAGGTTCTAAGTTCGTATATTTCTGAATGTCATTCGCTAAGTTTTGCAAGTCGTTGTTCGTGTAATTCTGCTGGCCAAGCGTTCCTAAATAAGTCATTTCAGGCAACTCGCGAGGTATAGAAAAGCTGATATTTCGTCCAGCCAATAGTTGGGCAAGATTATCTGATACAATATCCCAAGCATTTTTATTATTGAATGATGTGTAAGGCTCTGCATTTTCTTCATAACCAACAATAAGTTCTAGGGTAGAAACATTACCATAAAAATCAGCCACAAAGTTGTTTTGTGGCTGAATATTATCTACTTGACAAGAAAATCCTGCAAAAATGAGCAACCCATACAAGCCGATGGTGCTCAAATTTATGCGCGATATTTTAGAAATCAATTCTATAATAAAGCAAAGGTAAGAAAGCTAATTGAGGTTGTTCAATTAGTTTTTTACTTCCTGGGTTCTCTATGTCGTTGGCATATACAAAAGTCAGGAAGTTTTCTCTATTGGTAACATTCAATAGGTCCAACGAAATTTCGTGAGTTGCATTCTTAGCATTTATCTTAAACCCAAACTTTAGGTCCCAACGGAAATAACTCGGAAATTGCTCGCTATTTCGTAACGAGTCTATAAACTGTACATATATTCCATCTGCTTGCGTGGCTGCTATGTCTACTGGAGTATATCTTCTGCCACCACCATAGGTTACCTTAGTGCCAAAAGTCAATGCATTTTTTTTGTTTTTGCCTACGGCTAATTCATAACCTCCTAAAATATTTACAATGTAATTTCCATTGAAGTCGGTATTTCTACTTACACCATCTTTGCCTTTATAAGTAGAGTTAAATAATGAGCCGCTTCCCAAAAAGAAAAACTTATTACTAAAGAATTTTTCTACGGTAATTTCTGTTCCGTAATTCTCACCTGTTCCTGTGTTTTCTAAAACGTCAGGGAAAAATCGTTGAAACCCACTACCCTGATTTATTAAGCTAAAAGAGCCGCCTCTGGTCTCAACCGGAATGTTAAATAAATACTGATAATATGCTTCTATTTTTACCCTAAGTAATTGACTTACTTGCACATCGTATGCGCCAACCAAATGGTGGGAGCGAGTTAAACCAATATTGTAATTATGGTTGGTAAAAGTAGGGTTGCTATTTGTCGCACTATCCAAAAAACGATAGTAATAAGTGTACATAGGCTGGCTTCGGCTGTGAAGGCCGTATGCAAGACTAGCGCTAGATTTTGGATTGATATCTAACTTAAAACCAAGTCTGGGCTCCACAGAAAGTTGACTGCCAAGAGTGTAGTACAGAACGTGCAATCCGCTATTCATCGTTAGATTAGAAGAAAGTCTGTACTTGTGTGAGGCGTAAGCTCTTACCATTGCATTGCTTTCATTCGCATCCAATTGTTTACGCCAAGCAGGTGAATACTCATTGCGTGAGCTATCTTGGTAATTCACGGTAAATAAGTCTCCCATTAATCCTACTTTGAGTCGGCTCCTTGCGCTATATTTTCGGTTGAGTGCCCAATGCATTGATGTTTTGCCTTCGAACATAGTAGAGCCTAAAACAGGGTAAAGCGTATCCAAAGACAAGATTTTTTGGGTTGCTTTTAAACTATCCCAAACCAAAAAATTATGATCTGCATTGATTTGCTGGCCAGATTGAGCAATGGTAAATCGGCTACTCCATTGGTTTTTGAAAAAAGCAGAATGCGTAGCTCCTACCGTAAACATATTGGTTTGAAAGAGTTGGTCTCTGTCGTTTTCTCCATA
>JBEAPG010000029.1:0-10282 GCA_041164545.1 Bacteroidota bacterium | reverse complement strand
TTACACCTAAATCATATATCTTAAGTCCTACATCATAAATCCTACATCTTATATCATACATCATCCATCCTAAATCAACCTCTTCTCCATTATAAAATCATCCATCACATAACCATTTCCTATATCAAAAACGGCGGCTTCTTTTTTTACAAAACCCATTTTTTCGTAGATAGTGATTGTCTTTGTGTTGTGTTTGTTTACGGTTAATCGAAGCTTGGATAATCCATCTTTTGCTGCTTGCTCTTTTATGAATTTTAACATGGTATGAGCATATCCTTTACCTCTGCCGTTTGGGTGAAGATAAAACTTGCTGATAAATAGTGAATCTTCTTCCGGTTTTATAGCGAAATATCCGATTAACTGGATGTCGTCCGGCTTGCAAAAGTGATAAGGTTCTAGGTGCTCAACTACCGAAAAATAGCGATAACCTTCGGTAACTTGGCTTAGCATTACCTCCGCAGTCTGAAACTTTTCAAGCATATATTCCAATTGCTCTTTGCCTATAATAGGCGTATAGTGCTCGTGCCAAATAAAACGGGCTATTTGTTCAATAGCCCGCAACTGTTCTTTATTATTCGCTTGAAGAATACTAACCACTACTTGGTGCCAAAGTTATACCCTATTCCAAAACTTACTGGCATATAAAAACGTTGATATTTTCCTTCTTCGTATAAGATGTAAAATACATTGTAAAATTCGGAGCCGTTTTTGTAAAAATTGGGGTCGTTTACTGGAGGATTTACTGCAGTTACATTTACGTTACTCCAGCCTAGCCCAACGTTTACGTCAAAGAATAACTTATCGCCCAACTTAGTTTGTGCACCAGTCAAAAAGTAGATACCAGTTCTCACTCTTCCATATTCTTGGTTTATTTCTTTGTTGGCGCCAAAGTTGGAATAATAGTAATCGACTTTGTTAAAATTCGAATAGCCACCGTCTAAACCAACTCCCATATAAAATCCTTCTGCTAACAATGCTTGTTTACCTCTTTTTGGTTGGTAAAAACGTAATTCTGCGCCACCTTCTACACCGTAATTCATATCCATATAGTTTAGACTGTTAAATGGTACGGTAAGGTTAAATTGCACCGTTGGTAGATTTCCAGGATTCGCCTTCATCGGAGATATTTCATACCCCAAGTGTAGTTTTTGAATTCCAATTCCCATGAGATTTAATGCGTCAAATTTGAGAATAGAATAACTTCCTTTGGTTATAGGTTCTTCTTCTTGAGCAAGGGTGTAACTTGCTGTAATACATATAATTAGAAGTGATAAAATTGATTTTTTCATATTTTATTTGTTTTGCAAATATTAGATTATTCTACGCTTATTTTGCTTAAAAGAGTCAGCCCTCCTTGTGAATCAGTTTCAAATTGATACACACCTTCAGTGGTTACCACGATTATTTTTCCGTCCATGCCTATCACATCAAAGCAACCTGACAAATTCCTATTGGCCGTATATTTAGGAGTGTTGGGTGTTTTAATATTAAAGGTTTTTAAGACAGAATTATCACATACATACATAAAGTCTCCGCTTATGCCTAAGCCTTTTGGATTATCCATATCTAGTGATGTTTCAGCATAGGGATTATTTATATTGCTAATGTTTATAACATCAAGTAGGTTAACTCCTCTATTGCAATTTGTACCTGTTCGCAATGTAGCATAAGCGTAGTTTCCTTTAGCTACTACGGGGTCGCAGCTTGTAATGTGTGAGTAGGTAGAAACACGGCTAGGCTGATCTGGGTTGGAAATATTTAAAATTTCGACACCATTTTGAGTACCCAAAAAAAGATTGTTTCCCATTGCAAAAATGGTTTCCGCATTTGTCCAAATTGGTAGTTTGCTTTTTAGCACGGGTTCTGCTGGGTTTTCAATAGAATAAGCGAATAATGCTTCAGGTGTCACAACATACAAATGGTTGTTCACAATAGTAAATCGAGCTAGAGAACCACCTTGTCCACTGCCACCGCCTCCGTTCGAGTCTATTCCACCTTTTGTTTCGCCAATAGATGGGGAGTCTTCTGCACATCCGAATAATAGAAAAGTAAACAATGCAAAAAGTAAAAATTTGGTTTTAAATAGTGATTTCATAGCGTATTAATTATTGATATAACATTGAGGCTTAGGCATTTCTATTAACTCCCAGGCAATGATTGCCCCTTTTGTTCTATCTGCACATTCAAAATAAACTTTTCGTTGATTTACTAAGTCCAAGGTGCTTTGAGGCGGTTGAACTTGATTTATCTCCGAAACGTAATTATTGTCTACGCTTGTCACTTTTACATTGTCCAGGTCTGCAATGTCAATGGTTACCAATCCCGTTCCCATATCGGCATATAAATAGTTACCTTTCATTGCAATATCTATGTTTCCGGGAACTTTAATAAATTTTAATTTCTTCGGACTCGTAGCATCACTATTGTCGTATACGTGCACTCCAGTATTTACTTCGTTGATAAACAAAAGATTTCCTTTTGTATAAATTTTGCCCACTTGCTTAAGTGGCATAGGATTCACTGACGTAATCAGCGTAGCGAGTTCTTCGGAAGAGCTATAAATTGGTTTTAAGCCCATAACCTTTTCAGTGTTTTCTCCGTCGTTGCAACTGGAAAGTCCAGCGAATAGCAATACAAACAGAATTGCAGGTACTTTCATAGAATTGTCTAATTATTTGATTAGTTCATTCGAGATTACGCATAAAAAAGTAGAATTTCGCCTGCTGTAATTGAATATGTACATAATTTGACGATGTAAGGGTATGAATGGGGATATAAATCAAAGAGAAAAAGAAGTGCTGGTAATGCTGGAACAAGATGTGAAAGTACTGAAATCGGAATTGAAAGAAACCATTGATGACATTATCAAAGAAGGTTTTTCAAATTTTCCAATTTTGGTTACTCATCTGCAAGACATAGATATTGCCGAAAAAATTATCGACAAGGACCTTTATCAAACCCATTTTCATTTTTCAGCAACTACGCTAGAGCAAATGGTAGAAAGAGGAATTATTATGCAGGATAAAAAGTCTACTTTTGAACAGCAATACCAAGCCAACAAAGGAAGTTATTGTGTGCTAGTTCTTCATCCGGAAGTGATGAAATTCGTATTTACACCATTATAAATCAAAATGTTAAGCGATTTTCAACCCAAGGTAGCTATTGTAATTCTAACGTACAATAACAAGTCGTTTATTGAGCGTTTTATGCCGAGCGTGTTAGCTACTACATATGAAAATAAAGAAATATGGGTGGCAGACAATGCATCTTCAGATGGTTCTACCGCTTATGTTTTTGAACATTTTCCAGAAGTAAAAATTCTGGAATCGGAGGAAAATTTAGGTTATGCAGGGGGCTATAATTGGGCTCTCGAACAAATAGAAGCGGATTATTATGTGCTGCTCAACTCAGATGTACGGGTTTCGTCCGATTGGTTGGATTCTTTAGTAGAGTTAGCCATTTCAGATGAAAATATTGTAGCCATTCAACCTAAAATTTTAGATGCCAAATCGCCAGAAAAATTTGAATATGCCGGAGCTTGTGGCGGATTTTTAGATAAATGGGGGTATGCATTTTGCCGAGGTAGAATTTTCGAATCGCTAGAAGAAGACAAAGGACAATACGATGATATAACAGAAGTTTTTTGGGCTACTGGGGCGTGTCTTTTTGTCAAAGCAAAAGCATTTGAGCAAGTAGGTGCTTTAGATGGTGACTTTTTTGCTCATATGGAAGAAATAGACTTGTGTTGGAGGTTGCAACGTGCAGGATATAAGGTATTTGTAAATCCAAATTCTGTAGTATATCACGTAGGAGGTGGAACCTTAAATGAAGGCTCGCATATGAAATATTACCTCAATTTTAAAAATAATCTTGTCCTTTTAGCCAAGAACGAAGCGTCTGTTTTTTGGTTTGTTAAGTTGCTATGGCGAATGATATTGGATGGTGTAAGTGCTGTAAAATTTGTAGTAGATGGAAATGCGAAATTATTCACAGTAGTAATCAAAGCGCATATTGAATTTTGGTCCACTTTTGGCAAAACACTGGCCAAACGAAAAGCCGTGAAAGCATTGGGAAACACGCAAGCCAAGCTTTATCCTAAGTCTATAGTTTTTAGTTATTTTATCAGAAAGAAGACTAGGTTTTCAGATTTATAAAATACTGTACAGCAAGTCTGTATCCGTCTAATCCCAATCCGTATATACCTCCTACAATATATTGAGACAAAAGCTCTTGGTGTCTTTCTTTTTCTCTTGTATAAATGTTTGAAATATGGACTCCAATGACAGGCGTACCGATTGCGGATACTGCATCTGCAAGTGCCACTGAGGTGTGGGAGTATCCTCCGGCATTTAGAATAATGCCATTATAAGTTTTGTTTTCGGTGTCGTGAAGTTTGTTAATTAGCTCGCCTTCTACATTACTTTGAAAATAGCTGAACTCCACATTGGTAAATTTTTCTTGCAGATTTTCCAAGTATTTTTCGAAAGTTTGATTCCCGTAGATATGTGGTTCCCGTGTTCCAAGTAAATTCAGATTTGGGCCGTTTATTATTAACAATTTCAACCGATACTTCTTTTAAGAGATTTCAAAGTTATACTTTTGTTTGCTCATTCTCACATATGAGTGACGCAATTAAACACGAATGTGGTATAGCCTTTATCCGGCTTAGAAAACCACTAGAATTTTACAAGGAAAAGTACGGGTCAGAGCTGTATGGTTTAAAGAAGTTGCAAATGCTAATGAGCAAGCAGCTCAATAGAGGACAAGATGGCGCAGGTATGGCCGTCATCAAACTAGATCCTGCTCTTGGCAATCGATATATAGCAAGAGAGCGAGCTCAAGATGCAAATGCCGTGGGCACGTTATTCGAAAGAATAAACCTGAAGTATAAAAACTTAGACGAAGAGTATAGAAATGATACTACTTTGCTTAAGCAAAACTTTCCGTATGCTGGTGAGGTGCTTTTAGGGCATCTGAGGTACGCAACGCACGGTAAAAACAGCATAGAAAATATTCATCCTTTTTTGCGTCAGAATAATTGGATGAGTAGAAATTTGGTGCTTGCCTGAAACTACAATATGACCAATGTGCAAGAAATGTATCAGCAACTTATTGCACTTGGGCAACATCCAAAAGAAATCAGTGATAATGTAACTATGCTCGAAAAAATCGGTCATTTTTTGGATGAGGAAAACGCACGATTATATAGGGAGTATAAGGATCAAAATATGGAAAGTTTGGTTATTGCTTCTGAGATAAAAGCAAATCTAAACTTGGAAAATGTGCTCAAAAATTCATTTAAAAGTGTAGATGGAGGGTATAATATGGTAGGTTTAATAGGAGATGGAAATGCATTTGTTATTAGAGATCCAAATGGTATTCGACCAAACTATTATTGGGCAAACGATGAAATAATAGCTGTAGCAAGCGAGCGACCGCCTATTCAAACGGCATTTGATTTAAAAATCACGGATTTAAAGGAGGTGACACCTGGAGCTGCATTGATTATAAAACGAGATGGGAGTTTTGAAGAGAAGCAAATCTTACCACCGGCTCAAAGGCTTTCATGTAGTTTTGAACGCATTTATTTCTCAAGAGGAAGCGACGGAAAAGTACATGCGGAGCGAAAGCAGTTAGGTAGAAAAATAGCCCGAGAAGTTTTAAAAAGATTAGACTATGATATTAGAACTACTGTTTTTTCTTACATACCCAACACAGCTGCAACGTCCTTTTATGGGTTGGTAGATGGTATTTATAAATACTTGGATAAATACAAAAGGGAAGCCCTGCTCAAAATGGGGTCAAATATGAGTGCAGAAGAGATAGATAAAATACTTTCTATAAAAATAAGAAGAGAGAAAATCTTAGTAAAAGATGCTAAGATTAGAACTTTTATTTCCGCTGATGAGGGCCGTGATGATTTAGTAGGTAATGGATATGATGTGACTTATGGCGTCATAAAGGAACAAGATACGTTGGTGGTTGTAGATGATAGTATTGTGCGAGGTACTACGCTTAAAAAGAGCATATTACGAATTTTAGATAGGCTAGGTCCTAAAAAAATAATCGTTGCCTCATCTGCACCAATCATCAAGTATCCAGATTGTTATGGTATAGATATGAGTAGAATGAATGAATTTATTGCTTTTCAAGCAGCAAAAAGTTTGTTGGCCAAAGAAGGAAAGAGTGAATACATGAATACCATTTACGAAGCTTGCAAAGAAGAGAACAAAAAGCCGCTTGCTGCCATAGAGAATAAGGTAAAAATGCTGTATGATAGATACACAGATAGTGAGCTAGAAGCAGAAATTGCTAGATTGGTAACCCCAGAAGATATGAAGGCGGAGGTAGACATCGTTTATCAATCTGTAGATGGTTTACACTCATCGTGTCCAAATCACTTAGGAGATTGGTATTTTACAGGGAATTACCCCACGCCGGGAGGGAGTAAAGTAGTAAATCAGAGCTTTATTTACTACATGGAAGGAAGCAATGCTAGAGCGTATTAGCCTTGTCTATTGAATTTCTCCATTTATAACTCCTACTAAGGGTCATAATGTGTGAACTTTAGCGAGTATCTTTCATTAACTACACAATCACATTGCTTATCATACTATCCCCAAACCAGTATGGAAAGTCTTCTAAGCCATTTGCTGGTTTTGAGATAATGAGATTGGCTCTTTTGCCTATTTCAATGCTCCCAACTTCGTTTTGCAATTCCAAAGCAAATGCTGCATTGTAGGTTAACGCATTAAATGCCTCTTCGGGTGTCAGTTTCATTTGTGAGCAAGCTAAGCCAAAAGCTAAGCTTAAATTGCCAGAAGGAGAGGAGCCGGGATTGAAATCGCTAGCTAGCGCAAGAGGTATTTCCTTGTTTACTAAATCTCGTGCTGGCGTATAAGGAATGTCTAAAAAAAGAGAGCAAAGGGGAAGCCCAACTGCAATAGTATCGGACTCTTCCAAGGCTAAATAATCGTCGTTTTCCATTACTTCCAAATGGTCTACCGTTAGAGCACCCATTTCGCAAGCTTGTTTAACCGCTCCAAAACTACTGAACTGGTTTACGTGTACTTTTGCTTTTATGCCGTGTTTATCGCCCGCTTCAATCACTTGTTTTAAATCTTCTAAGTCAAAATAACCTGTTTCGCAAAAAATATCAATATAGTCAGCCAAGCCATCTTTCGCAATGCGAGGCAGCATTTCGTTACATACCAAATGCATATACAAAGCTTTATTTTTCTTGTATTCCAATGGAAGCGCGTGTGCACCTAAAAAAGTAGCTTTTATCGGAATAGGAGAAACTTGTTTCAACACTTTTATCACTCTTAGCATTTTCAACTCAGATTCTAAGTCCAATCCATATCCACTCTTTATTTCAATTGCGCCCGTTCCTTGCTTTATTACGCTTTGCAAACGCTCCATTGCCGCGTCATATAATTGTTGTTCACTCATTTTTCGAAGTTTGGCTGCTGAGTTTAAAATCCCTCCTCCGGCTTCTGCAATTTCTTGGTAGGTTTTGCCTTGCAGACGCATTTTCATTTCACCGGCTCTACTTTCGGCAAAAACCAAATGCGTATGAGAATCTACGTACATAGGCAATACTAATCTGCCTGTGCAGTCGTGACTATCAATATTTAGGTTTGGGCACTCGCTCATCGGCCCAAAGGAGTCTATTCTATTATTTTTTATTACGAGATATGCATCGTCAAGCTTTTTTACTTCACCTTGTGCTTTTCCTTTTTTTACAGTGTTAGAATTTTCTGTAATCCCAATGAGTTGTTTTATGTTTTTGAGAAGTAAGTTGTTCATGGTTTGGTGCAAGTTTACGATTACTGTTTCACAAGTACTTTGGGAGAAAGTGATTTGTCAGTATTGCCAACTCGAATGTAGTAAACTCCATTGGGTAATTGACTAATGTTTATCGCGTTACCTGTTAGCGTCGTTTTTAAAACTAGCTGGCCGAAATTGTTGTAAATTGTTACCTCCTCTGTTTGAAGCGTTGTTTCGATGTACAATCTATCGTTTGCAGGGTTCGGAAATAGACTGAAATCGTAAAGCTGATTTATCGGCTCAATTCCCGCGGGACTTATGGTTTTGCATTCAGATGTGTCAATGCATGAATTTCTTGCTATCCTTACAGCATATTGGCCACTCTCTTTTGCTTTAAATGTATTATTTGTCGCACCTTCTATTTCGGAGAAGTCAGTAATGCAATTTAACCATTGGTAGGTTGCACCATTTTGAATAACAGCAGAAAGTGAAGTTCCTTCTTGGTTTACAGCTTTGTTTATGCTCGTTACTTTTAGCTTTAACGTAATAATGGAATCACAGCCAAAGCTATTGGTTAAGGTATGTTTTGCAGTAGAATTATCTGCAAAATAGGTTTTTCCATCAATCCAAACAAAGCTATCGCAGGCGGATATACTATCGTTCTCATAGCTTGAAATACAAGTAGTGTTCCTATACAATTTGGTTACGTGTTGTCTAGAGATGTTAAGGCCAGATAATACAATGTCTTTTTTATTGTCTTTATCAATATCCAAAATAATGGCCTTCGCTTCTCTAAATTGGTCTAGAACTGCGCTTTTTTCTTGAGTAAAGTTGGCTTTGCCGTCGTTTGTGTAAATAGTCGTTACTGCATTTGATTTTCCGTAACCTGTTATTAAAACATCTAAATCGGAATCATTATCCAAGTCAGATAAAATAATAGAACCTCTTTCTGTGCCTTGTAATTCTCGCAAGTATGTGAATGTTCCGTCTCCATTGTTAAGGTAGATTCTGCACCTATTTCCAGCACTTGAATTGAGCCATCCATTTATTATTATATCGTTATCCCCATCTCCGTCTATATCTCCTATAGCTGTTGAGCCCCATTGCACATCAATAAATGGATCTGCTTTGGCTGTAAAATTCCCATTTCCGTTGTTTATATATAAGGTTGTTTCATTATCATTACTATACAAACTAAGTCCTGACAATACCAGATCAAGGTCATTGTCGCCATCTATGTCTCCGAATTCTATTGCTCCATTTTTTACATAATCTAAAGTAATGCCGCTTACCACCGAAAAATTACCCGAGCCATCGTTTTTATATAAACTAGTGTGTGCTCCGTTTCCACTGCCACCATTAGATCCTGTTATTAAAACATCTAAATCATTATCCCCGTCTATATCTCCAATTTCAATGTCGCTGAATTCTACATTTACAAAAGGAGTTCCAGAAACCAGTTTATAAATGCCGCTTCCATCATTTTTATACAATTGAGTTCGTCTGTTTCCCGAAGTAAGCAAACCACCTGAAATCAGGAGGTCTTGATCTCCATCTCCATCAAAATCTGCAAAATTAGCAGTGCCATTTTCCAGCGCTAGAATCGAGGTAGAATCCCAAAGCGTATAATTTCCATTTCCATCATTCTTATACAAATGAGAGTGGTATTCAAAGTTGTAATTGTAGCCCATCATAAAAGCGTCTAAATCGTTATCTCCGTCAATATCTGCAAGAGCAATTGTGCCACCCCCATCAATCGCAGTGCCTGGTATAAAAGTAAAATTGCCTCGTCCATCATTTTGGTACATTTCGGCCAAGCCTGCGGGATATAGTTCGCCTGTTATTAAAAGATCCAAATCATCATCGCCATCTATATCAGAAAAGCCAATGGCTCCGTTGGTTATGCTTTTAAAAACCGTGTCAGCCATAGAGCGGCTAAATTCACCTTTTCCATTATTGGTGTATAGTCGGGTGCCAGATATTCCAACAACTAGCAAGTCTGCATATTGATCTTTATTAATATCTGCAAATGAAACGTCGGCTTCTCTAACTCCTGCTATGGATGAATTAGTTAACAGGCTAAAAATGCCCGATCCATTATTTGAAAATAGTTTAGCAATGTTTTGGTTCGAATTGTTTTTCCCGACAAGAAGCAGATCTTGAGTCCCGTTATAGTCAATATCATAAAAGGCAATATCCCCATCTTGCACTCCATCTAAAATAGTGTCGTTTAGGGTGGCAGAAAAGTTTCCGTTTCCATCGTTTAAATAGAGTTCCGATATGCGTACAGAATTATTGTTTAGCCCTGAAAGTAATACATCTATGTCGGAATCATTGTCAATATCTGCAACGGCAATAGCACCATATTGAATGCTGTCGAAAGGAGTGCTTGTCGCTAATGAAAACT
Source organism: Bacteroidota bacterium (assembly GCA_041164545.1). Taxonomy (GTDB): domain Bacteria; phylum Bacteroidota; class Bacteroidia; order NS11-12g; family UBA9320; genus UBA9320. The sequence goes on along the minus strand of JBEAPG010000029.1, from coordinate 105 downwards.
GCCCAGTACCATCATTTTCATATAATTCTATTTGCACGAGTCCACTAATAGTTCTGCCAGAAATAAGAACGTCATCATCAAAATCGCCGTCGATATCAAAAAAAG
>JBEAPG010000028.1:0-10326 GCA_041164545.1 Bacteroidota bacterium | reverse complement strand
TATGCCAGGTGATACCAGTTTTGAAAATGCCTTGGAAATGGAGAAAACCGAAGCCAAAGACTTTAAATCGATAGTAAAAGAGCTCAAAACACTAGAGTTTGATAAAATAAATCTGAATGAGCCAGGTAACATGAATTATTTTATCCGTCTAAAGAAAAATAAAAGCGAAAAACAAGTGGTATGGAACAATATGGATACGGCTCCAAAAGCTTTAGTTACCTTCTATCAAAACACAATGAAAAACCTTAAATCAGACGCTATACAATGAAATTAATTAAACTTGCTTATCTCGCCCTGCTAATACCTAGCTTGGCCTTGGGTCAAAATCCTTTTGACATTAGAACAGATAAAAAGCCAACAGGTAAAAGTCCAGAAATAAATGCCGAACTGATAGATGGTAGGCAAAGTATGCAAAAAGGTTTTTTATCTCCTCAAATTCTACAAAAAGCACAACTGTCTGATGCCAAGACCTTAAAATACCACTTAAAACACGAAGCTACTTTTGGTTTGCCCATTTGGTTAGACGTTATAAAAAAAGAAGAATCAAAAGGATTTGGGGTAAATAATGAAAATCAAAGCTTATCTAAAGAAACAGTACTCGCAGACTTGCCGGGTTTATTTGGTTGGGGTATAGATATGCAGCTCAAAGAAGTTTCATCAACTACCGATGAGTTGGGCTATCAACACTATTTGTTTCAACAAACATATAAAGAGGTGAAAGTAAATGGTGGCCAATGGATTTTACATAGCTTTAATGGAGAAATATCAAACGGAAATGGAAGGATATATCCATATACCGATATCAATGTAAATCCATTGATTTCTCTACAAACTGCAATATCAAATGCAGAACAATATGTGTTTGAAAACCACTATGCAAACCACGAATCTACTTTTGAATTTATTGACAGAAATCCAACAGGCGAACTCTTTATCGATTATGAAATAACGCAAGAGCTAAAGGCTATCTTGGTATATAAAATGGTAATCCGCCCAACGGATATGCACGTTTTTGAGGTGTATGTAGATGCAAAATCAGGCTCCATTTTAAAAACCATTGATTTGCTATGTTCTATCGATGGACCAAAAACAGCCACAGCTACTGATTTAAATAACAAGAGTCGAACGCTAAATACCTACCAAAAAGGAAGCACATATTACCTTATAGATGCGAGTAAAAGTATGTTTAATAGCGGACAAAGCAGTTTGCCTGACGATCCTGTTGGCGCTATTTGGACTATAAATGCCAACAATACAGCAGCTACTTCATTTTCTCACGTGGCGAGCAGCAACAATACATGGAGCGACAAAAGTTCCGTCTCTGCGCATTACAACGCAGGTATCGCATTCGATTATTATAAAAGCACCTTCAATAGAAACTCAATAAATGGAAGCGGAGGTACTATAATTTCGGTAGTAAATGTAGCAGACCAAGGAGGAGGAAGTTTGGAAAATGCATATTGGAACGGACAGGCTATGTTTTATGGCAACGGCGGAACTGCATTTAAGCCACTTGCCGGTGCATTGGATGTGGCAGGCCACGAACTTACGCACGGCGTAGTTTCAAATTCTGCTAATTTGGAGTATCAAGGTCAAAGTGGAGCAATAAACGAAAGTATGGCTGACATTTTTGGAGCTATGATAGATCGCGACGATTGGAAAATGGGAGAAGACGTGGTAAAAACAACCGTTTTTCCAAGTGGCGCATTACGTGACTTGCAAAATCCGCATAACGGAGGAAATAAGTTGGGCGACAATGGTTATCAACCCGACAGAATGAGCGAATTTTATACCGGCACACAAGACAATGGCGGTGTGCATATAAACAGCGGTATTCCTAATAAAGCATTCTACTTAGTAGCAACAGCTCTAAGTAAAGAAAAAGCAGAACAGATGTACTATAGGGCTCTTACCGTATATCTTACCTCAAAATCTAAATTTTTAGATCTTCGCTATGCCGTAGAAAAATCAGCATCAGACTTATACGGTGCAACTGAGCTTGCCGCTGTAAAAAGTGCATTTGATGGGGTAGAAATATTTGATCCAAATGCTGGTTCTGGTGGTGGAAGCGGTGGGGGAAGCACAGGAGGTGGTTCAGACATTCCAGCTAATACAGGAGTAGAAAACATAATCAGTGTGGACTTAAATACAGCCGATGCAAATACAATGTACAAAAGCACCACCGTGCCTGATGGATGGCAAGCACTAAGCCAGCGTACACCTATGCGCAAAGCAAGTGTAACGGATAAAGGCGATTTTATGTACTATGTCTCGAGTACAAACATCTTGTATCGCATACAACTTAGTTCGCCGTATACCGAAACTCAGGTAAGTAATGATTTGTGGGATAACGTAGCTATTTCTAAAAACGGAAAACTTTTGGCTGCGGTAACTACTGAAGTAGATTCTTCCATTTGGGTTTACAATTTTGACTTAGCCGCGTGGAAACGTTTTCAACTTTACAACCCAACCTATACCCAAGGGGTAAGCACAGGAAATGTGTTATATGCTGATGCCATTGAATTTGACAATACTGGACAGTTTATACTATACGATGCGCGAAACATAATAGAAAGTACTTTTGGTCAAGACATTGATTATTGGGACGTTGGTTTACTTCGTATTTGGGACAATGGCGCCAATACGTGGGGCGACGGCAAAATCGAAAAAATATTTACGCAGTTACCAGAAGATATTAGCATCGGAAATGCAACGTACTCCAAAAACAGTCCATACATTATTGCCTTTGACTATATAGACGCAAATGCAGGAGAATATGCCGTACTTGGTACAAATACCATTACGAACGAAACGGGTGTCATATTTGAACAATCACAACTTGGTTTCCCAAATTTCTCGAACAAGGATGATAAAATGATTTTTGACGCAAGTACCCAAAGCGGAGATAAGGTTATAGCGGTGCAAGCCCTGGCAGCAGACAAAATTCAGGCAAAAAGTGGAGCATCTGCATCCGTACTCATTACCGATGGAAAATGGGGCGTATGGTATGCCAACGGAACACGTAATCTTTTAAGCGATAAAAAGGATATATTGAGCTTTGCTTTCCCAAATTTAAGCACACAACCCGAAGGGACTATTGCTGGTTCTACAATTACGGTAACGGTACCCAGCGGCACTAATCTTGCCAATTTAACTCCTACGTTTACCAATAGTCCAGATGCCACCGTTTCGGTAAATTCGGCTATACAAACCAGTGGTGTAAGTAAAAATAATTTTAGCTCAGACGTAATTTACAAGGTAACAGCGCAGGATGGAACCAGTAAAAATTACTTGGTTAAAGTTACTGCTGCTCAGGCTAATATAGAAGAAATTGCAAAGAAAATAAATGTATATCCCAATCCGGGGTATGATAAAATTTGGATTGCCAGCGATATAAAAATTAATAACGTAAGTGTACATTCCACTGAAGGAAAAATAATGAACACACAACTGGTTTTAAACTATATTGATGTCTCTGAACTAGAAAGTGGCATTTATTTTATTGACATATTCACCGAACAAGGAAAAATAACCAAACGATTTACCAAGCTATAAATGAAAATCGGATTAATAAAAGAATGGAAACAACCTGCTGATAAGAGGGTTGCTCTCACCCCTCAACTTTGCAAAGCGTTTACAAATAAATATCCGGAAGTTGACCTAGTAATAGAAAGCTCTAAAGACAGAACGTTTAAAGATGAGGAATATATCGAACTTGGTTTTCAGGTAAGTACAGAATTGTCTGATTGCGACATTTTATTAGGTATAAAAGAAGTGCCTATTGACAAGTTAATAGACGGTAAAACGTACTTGTTTTTTTCGCACACAATTAAGGCTCAAGCATATAATCGCAAGTTATTGCAAGCTATTATAGCAAAAAATATTTCGATAATTGATTACGAGGTATTGGAATGGCCACAGGGTGGAAGAATTCTGGGATTTGGAAAATGGGCTGGTATTGTAGGTGCTTATAATGCTTTTTTAACTTGGGGTAAAAAAATGCAATTATTCGATCTACCTCCTGCTTATCAAACCGACAACTTTGAGCAATCCATTTCTGATTTGAAATCTATAAAAGCGAAGATGAATAATCCTAGAATAGTCTATACAGGAAATGGACGGGTAGCAAGCGGAATTCGCGAAGTACTTGAAGCTATGGAAATAACCGAAGTTTCGCCTCACGACTTTGTAATGAAAAAGTACAACACCTCTGTTTTTACACATTTAACCAATTGGGATTTATACCATAGAAAAGATGGCGGAGAGTGGAGTGATGCGCACTTCTACGCGAATCACGATGCGTATTGTTGTGAGTTCGATCAATATTTCGAATGCACTGATATTCTAATAAATGGAATGTATTGGGAAGATGATATGCCGGCACTTTTCACAAAAGAGGACACTGCAAAACCCAATTTTAACATTAAAGTAATTGCAGACATAACCTGTGATGTAGAAGGAAGCGTGCCCATTACAATGGAAGCCACAGACATTTACAACCCAACCTTTGGATGGAGCAAGACAGAGCAGAAAAAAGTGGCTGCATACGGTACTGATACTATAGACGTAATGGCAGTGACCAATCTGCCTACCGAAATGCCAAAAAATGCCAGCGAAGAGTTTGGGGGTTTACTATTAGAACACATTATACCATTACTAATAAATGGTGACAAAGACGATATTTTAAAAAGAGCAAGAATTACCCAAGATGGAGCTCTAACGTCTGAATATAGCTATTTGCAAGAATTTGTAGAGGGAAAATAGTAGACCAGCTTAAGCATATATATTTTTGCTTTTGTATATCATTCTTCCATTATTTTCGTTTTACATCTTTACATTTTATCAATGCGCGTACCCTTTCTTGTCATTGGCATGTCATTGCTAATTTCCCTTTCGGCACAAAATAAATTTACCCTTTCTGGATATGTAAAAGAATCAGGAAGCAAGGAATTACTCATAGGCGTTACCATATTTACCGACACTAAATCTGCAGGCACAATTAGTAACGATTTTGGCTATTATGCTATTGATTTACCTGCAGGAACTCATCAACTCATATATAGTTTTGTAGGTTATGAGCAAGTTACCAAATCCATAGAAATAAAAGGAAACACAACACTAAATGTGCTGTTAGAGAGTACTGAAAAAGCCATTGGAGAAGTGGTTGTAAAAGGTACAAAAATTAAAAAAGTGAGTGAGGAGGTGCAGATGAGCACTATTGAAATCCCTATAAAAACCATCAAAGAAATCCCTGCTTTATTGGGAGAAAAAGATGTATTGAAGGTACTTCAACTTATGCCAGGTGTACAAAGCGGTAGTGAAGGCCAAAGCGGCTTGTATGTACGAGGTGGCGGACCCGATCAAAACCTTATCATTCTTGACGGGGCTACGGTATATAATGCACAGCATTTGTTTGGTTTTTTCAGTTTGTTTAATGGAGATGCATTAAGAAGTGTAGAATTAATAAAAGGGGGATTTCCCGCAAGATATGGAGGCCGACTTTCTTCTGTCATTGATATGAATATGAAAGATGGAAACAAAGAAAAATATACCGGCGAGCTGGGTATTGGCATTATTTCCTCAAAAGGATTACTCGAAGGTCCTTTTGCCAAAGGCAAAGGTTCTTTTATCATTTCAGGAAGAAGAACCTATATTGATGCGCTAACCCAACCCATTATTTTAGCAGTAAACAATGGAAATACAGCAGGCTACTTTTTTTATGATTTCAATGCAAAAGCAAACTATGAAATAAGTGAAAAAGACCGCGTTTATCTGAGTGGATATTTTGGCCGAGACAAGTTTTATTTCAACCAGAAAGAAAAGGATGGCAGCGATTGGTTCGAAAACAAAACCAATTTTGGTTGGGGCAATGCTACAGCCACAGCAAGGTGGAATCACTTATTTACTCCAAAACTATTTTCTAATACTTCCATTATCTACAGTTTTTATGAGTTGGCTATATCTGCCGAACAAAAAGAATCAAGCAATCAAAATTTTAAACTGCAATATGGCTCTGGTATTCGAGATTGGAGCTTAAAACAAGATTTTGATTGGTACGCAAATAACAACCATAAATTGAAGTTTGGTTTTGTAATTACTGACCATTTATTTACGCCAGATGCTTTGGTGCTCCGCGATGATTTTTTCAACCAAAACTTAGATAGAAAAACCAATTATGATGCTTTGGAAACTGGTTTATACGCTGAAGATGAGTGGAAGATTACACCTCGATTAAAAAGCTTGTATGGTATTCGACTAAGTACATTCAGTGTTAGAAATGAAACATATGCCAAACCAGAACCCAGAGTGGCGTTAGCATACAATTTATCTAGCAATTTATCGCTAAAAGCATCTTATGCTACAATGAATCAGTACATTCATTTGCTAAGCAATAGCGGAGTAGGATTGCCAACCGACTTATGGGTGCCGGCTACTAACAAGGTAAAACCCCAATCGTCACAGCAAGTGGCACTTGGCATAGCGCACGATTTCGAAAAACAGGAATTGAGTCTTACGGTAGAAGGCTATTACAAAACCATGGAAAATATAATTGGCTACAAAGAAGGTGCCTCATTCTTAGCCATTGAAAACGGACTAGACGGAACCGAAAAAATATCGTGGGAAGACAACATAACCTCAGGCAGCGGAGAGAGCTATGGCGCTGAAGTGCTATTGCAACGCAAGTATGGAAGACTTACAGGTTGGGCTGGTTATACATTAAGCTGGACCACACAACAGTTTGATGAGCTTAACAACGGCGAACGATTTTTTGCGAGATATGACCGAAGGCATGACATGTCGCTTGTTTTACAATACAAGTGGAACGACAATGTAACGGCCTCAGCTACTTGGGTGTATGGCACGGGAAATGCAATTACGTTACCCATTAGTACCTACCAATTAGGCAATACCAATACCTACGGACAGCAGTTTGATTTTTGGCGAGCAGGCACTGAATTTACCAGTAGAAATGCTTTCAGAATGCGGGCTTACCATAGAGCAGACATTGGAATACAGTTTAGCCAACCAAAAAAGAAAGGAATAAGAACGTGGGAGGTAAGCGCATATAATCTGTATAACAGGCGAAATCCATTTTATTATTTCATTGGGCCAGAAGATCGCTTTGAGCCAGAAAGCAAACAAGTACTAAAACAAGTAAGCCTCTTCCCCATTTTACCGTCTATATCTTGGAATTATAAATTTAACTAACTATGAAAAATTGGATAATAATCTTCAGTCTTTTTGCTATGAGCTGTGAAACGATTCTAGAAGTAGATGTGCCTACCATACCCGAAAAACCAGTTCTGTATGCCAGTTTTAGTAGTTTAAATCTATTTCACAAAATTGATTTGACAATGAGCCGACCGCTTGTCAACAACTCTACTTCGGCTGAATTTGATCAAGTTCAAAATGCGGTTGTAGAAGTAATAGGAAATGGTAAAACGTATTCTTTTTCATATAGTGAAGAAGGATACAAGAATAGTGCACCTTTTGACCTCAATCCCGGTGAAACGTACACTATAACAGCAAAGTTAGCCACAGGAGAAATAGTTAGCTCACAACAAAAAATGCTCTTTGCCCCTGCTAATTTATCGGTATTCATTGATTCATCCGAATCAGATTGGGGTAGTCAATACAATTTGGAGATGAAATGGAATGACAACCCCAACGAAGTAAATTTCTATCGCGTTGAAGCCTTTTCCTCCTTCGATGACGACACTACTCAGATCTTTATTCCTCAAGAATTTTTTGACGACACTAAAGCCAACAACGGAGTTTTTCAGCTCAAAACAGAGCTTTTTGCTTTTATATATGATGAAAATGGGAAAAGAGACGATTTTGAATTATTTGTGGTGGTAAGTCAGGTTTCTGAGGAACATTACAACTACGGAATTACTTTGCAAAATTACAATCCACAAAACCCGTTTAGTGAACCAAAACCACTTCCAAACAATGTAGAAGGCGGATTAGGTATGTTTACGCTAAGTGGGGCGAGAATCGAGAAAATAAGGTAGGGATATTCACTTTCAATTTTTCTATTTTCGTATATCGAAAAATGCCCATTCAAACACCCGATATTGAAACAAAAATTGAAATAGACCCTGAAATTCTTACTCAAATAGAGGAAGAAGGCCAGATTATTGTGCATTGCCATTATCATAATTACACGTTGGAAGTAATGGGAATAAGGGTATGGAAGTCGACCTTTTTAGTATGCGATAGCTCAGGAATACAAAGCCAATTAATTAAGGCATTTGATTTATGCTATCAACCAGATTGGTATTGGGTTGCACCAGGCGAAACCAAAAGATTTACTATGCTTTTTGAGCCTCTACCGAAAAGCGTGGTTAGCTTTACTCTTATGGAAATTATAAATCAACCAGGACCTTTTGTTGTACCTAATATTTTGAGAAATAATAGTGACGTTTATAATGTGAAGTTAGATTGAAATAAATCAACTTTTTATTTTCAGCATTAAACCAACTCTTATATTTGCTTTCTATGCTTGTAAAAACCTATGGAAGTGCTGTATACGGCATATCAGCTCAACTAATAACAGTAGAAGTAGACGTAGGTCAAGGAGCAAAAACACAAATCATTGGTCTACCAGACAATGCTGTAAAAGAGAGCCAACCGCGTATAAATGCGGCTATGAAAAATAGCGGATTTACCTATCCAAGAAAAGGAGTAGTAATAAATATGGCACCCGCAGATATAAGAAAAGAAGGATCTGCCTATGATTTAACTACAGCTATCGGAGTGATGGCAGCAGGCGAACTCATTCATACAGCATTACTTGAAGAAACCATAATAATGGGAGAACTTTCGCTCGATGGAGGTTTGCTGCCTATAAAGGGTGCTTTACCCATTGCTATTCAAGCGCAAAAAGACGGTTTTAAAAAACTGATTATTCCTAAAGAAAACGCTCGTGAAGCTGCCATTGTAAAAGACTTAGAAGTATATGGTTTAGAAACCTTAAAGGAGGTAATTGAACTTTTACAAGGCGATAATGAATTCGAGCGAACCATCGTAAATCCACGAGACGAGTTTGCTGAAAACGTAAACAATCTAACGTATGATTTTAGTGATGTTAAAGGCCAAGAAAACATAAAACGTGCTATGGAAATAGCCGCCGCTGGCGGACATAACATTATTTTAATTGGTCCTCCCGGAGCGGGAAAAACGATGTTGGCAAAAAGGTTAAATACCATTTTACCTCCAATGAATTTGCACGAAGCGTTGGAAACTACCAAAATACACTCGGTAGCTGGTAGGTTAGGTAGCAATGCAACGCTTATGGCGCAACGGCCTTTTCGCAGCCCGCACCATACCATAAGCGATGTTGCCTTGGTGGGCGGAGGTAATAATCCGCAACCCGGCGAAATTAGTTTAGCTCACAACGGAGTACTATTTTTAGACGAATTACCAGAGTTTAAACGTACAGTTTTAGAAGTATTGCGTCAGCCTTTGGAGGACAGACGTGTTACTATATCTCGTGCCAGGTTTTCGGTAGATTACCCGTGCAGTATGATGTTGGTAGCGAGTATGAATCCGTGCCCGTGCGGTTATTTTAATCACCCTGATAAAGAATGCGTTTGTGCACCGGGAGTAGTGCAGAAATACTTAAGTAAAATTAGCGGTCCATTGCTTGATAGAATAGACATACATATCGAAGTTACCCCTGTGAATTTTGAGCAATTGAGTCAAATTACCAAGGATGAAGAAAAAAGTGTAACGGTGCGCGAAAGAGTAATGAAAGCACGTGAATTACAACATAAACGCTTTGATGAATTGCCGATTTATAACAATGCCCAAATGGAGAGTAATTTGATTCGTGAGTACTGCAAAATAGATAGCAAAGGAAGCTTACTACTTAAAAATGCAATGAACAAGTTAAACTTGAGTGCCAGAGCGTATGATAGAATCTTAAAAGTAAGCCGCACCATTGCCGACTTAGCTGGTAGCGAAACCATAGAAATAGAGCACTTAGCCGAAGCCATACACTACCGGAGTTTAGACAGAGAGAACTGGGGAGCGTAGACACTATTCCAATCGTAAGGTTATAAAGTCGGACCAGCATTTATTGCCACCTATTTTATCTCATTTTGCAAGTTTTTAAAAATTGAATAAATATTTTATTAAATCATAATACATTACACAAAGCGTGCTATTTCTTTTAATAAACAAATTAAAAATGGCTATAGTAACTTGTGAATTGAAAAGTATTTCATTCCTATTTCTAAAATTGGTGTAATATTTAATTATTATTAATAAAGTGTCAAAGCGAGGTTTGTAGTGTATTTAAACCCATAAAACGATGCAACG
>JBEAPG010000027.1:0-10559 GCA_041164545.1 Bacteroidota bacterium | reverse complement strand
CGTTTGATGTAAGCGTGTATTCTTCATTTACAGTTAGTGGTCCGCTTATAAAACTATCGTCATACTTACCCGAAACCGTGCCACCATATACTAGTCTAGGAGTATTGTTATTAATGGTGATAGATAAGTAACTTGTGTTTAGCGAGCGAATTCCTATAACTGTGCTAAATTGAGCTTTGCTATTTGGGACAATGCCACTAATAGTATAGTCAAATCGCTTATTTAGTGAAGTTTGCATTTTATCGCCCCACCATTGTCTGCCAGATTTTATAAAGTTTTCTTCGTTTTTCTCGTGAAAAATGATGAAATCATAACTATTGACTACGTCGTCAAACGAAGTCCCGCTGCCACTATTTGATGTGCTTACGCGCTTACCTGCAGTTCCACCCCAAGTGATGAAATAATAGGCGTTATTATCAAAATCATGACTTAAATACTGGTAGCGATTATTGTCTCCATTGTAGTTTACCAACTCTGGTCCTTGTGCAAACCACGTGATATAGTCGTTCCCGTCTAAAACGTCATTGCCATTTTCATCTAACACATAGATAGCATTTTCTTGTAAATCTTGCGGTCTGTCTTTTGCTATAACTTCAGGAAGCATACTTCCTCCGTTCCCGTAAATTTTAAAAGTAGAAAGTTTAATTGATGAAGCATCTATTCCGTTCTGAGACAAAAATGTAGGAGTAATCTTATAAAAACCCGTTTCAGTTATGCTCAATTTATAAAAATCACCTGAGCTTAACACAGATGTAAAGGGTTGATCCTTCTTCTTTTTAAGTGCTTGTAAGCTTGGTTCGGCTTCCGTTTCATAATTTAAAATAGCAGACTCCAGTAATTCGATGGTATTGTTTACTTGTCTAATTGTGGCTATTTCAAATATTGCATATTTTACCCCTCTTTCCCATATTTCAGTTTGCTTTATTTCAAATGTGCTCAGAATATTTTTAACATAGTCAAGATTGCTATAGCTTTCATTGGTTACGGCTATTTGATTAAGCGAAGCTCTAGTTATTTTCTGATTGCCGAGCTTCACCTTTACATTTATTATTGGATAAATGTAAGGAACTTCTATGTTCTCTTTACACGTTTCGCACCAAAATGGTTTAAGCAATTGGGTGGCATTTATATCAGGGTTTATCTGCACTGTTTTATCAATTTTCCACGATGCGGATATGGGTATCTGCTGAGCAAATACGTCGGTCGAAACCAGGTGCAGCAATAAAAATAAACAAAAGGCCTTCAGCGTTTTATACATTCGGTAATTTTACGTTGTTTAGAGGTAACAATATTTGCCTCAATTTTATTGTATTAAATCAAGAAAATCAGGAATTTGACATAATAATTGATTTTTTTTAACGTATCTTTACAAATGTTTTATTTTTGTGCAATCTAGAAATGAAAAAAATGAGAAGTAGTAAAGCCTTATTATTGGTAGTGTTAGGAATGTTCTTGGCATTCAATGTGCAAGCGCAAGACCCTGAGTTTACTCAGTTTTATGCAGCACCTATCTATACCAATCCTGCAATGGCAGGAACCGGTTCGTGTGATGGAGGTGGTAGAGTAGTAATGAACTACCGTAACCAATGGCCTAGCTTGCCAGGAACATTTGTGACTACTGCAGCAAGTTATGATCAGCATTTTGACAAAATTGGTGGTGGAATAGGCTTATTAGTAATGGATGATAGAGCTGGTGAAGGTTTACTAAGATCTACTACTGTTTCTGGCATCTATTCTTTCCAATTACGTGTAAATAGAAAATTTACAATGCGTTTTGGCTTAGAAGGTCAATATGGTCAAAGAAGTATTGATTGGCAACGTTTACGTTTTGAAGATCAGATAGACCCTACAGTTGGTTTTACAAAGCAAACGGCAGAACAATTTAATCAAAATTCAGTTGGGTACGCAAATTTTGCTGCAGGGGTATTAGGTTATACAGAGCGCTTTTATGGTGGAGTTGCGGTGCACAATTTGATTGAGCCAAATCAATCATTCTTTGGAAGTTCAGATGCTATTGTTCCACGCAGATTTACTGGTCATGGCGGTGTAGTTATACCACTTGATGGTAAAAAAATACCGGAAAGCACTATTTCTCCAAACGTGCTTTTTATGCTTCAAAATAAGTTCACCCAAATGAACATTGGTTTCTATTACAATAAAGGACCATTGGTAACTGGATTATGGTTTAGACAAACCTTCGGTGAGTACGGTAACTCAGATGCATTAATGGCCTTAGTTGGTTTTAGAAAAGATAGATTTAAATTCGGATACAGCTATGATTTGACAGTTTCTGATGCGCGTGCCGCAGCTCCGGGTTCTCACGAAATTTCTGCAGGTATCGAGTGGTGCGCTAGAACCCCTAATGTTAGATATAGAAAGATAAGTTGTCCTGATTTTTAATTCAGGTTTAAATTGTATTATTGCACAATATTTTAGAAAGAAAATAGTTATTACTTAAGTTTCTCGTAATATGAAGTTGAAAAAATTCACGATAATTATGTTAGCAGGAGCATTTATGCTTCCTGTTGCTTGTAAAAAAGAACAATCATCTACCACTGGATGGAATTATAATGATTCGAAATGGGGTGGTTTTGAAAAGCATGAATATGCAGGCCAGGAAACGGGTCCAGGTTTAGTACTTGTTCAAGGTGGTAATTTTACTATGGGTTCGTCTGAGCAAGATGTTACCTATGAGCACAACAACATAGAAAGAAAAGTTACTGTGCCATCATTCTATATGGATGAAACAGAGGTTACTAATAATCACTACCGCGAGTATGTATATTGGTTGGAGCGCGTTTATGTTGACTATCCAGAAGTAGCTATTAACGCTTTACCAGATACGCTTGTTTGGAGAGATCGTTTGGCATACAATGAGCCATTTGTAGACTTATATTTCCGTCATCCTGCTTACCAAGATTATCCAGTAGTGGGAGTGAATTGGCAACAAGCAACTGCATATGCAGCTTGGAGAACGGATAGAGTAAACGAAATGATTTTGATAAGAGAAGGTGTTTTAGAGCCAGATCCAGATCAAATGAATGAGGCAAACTTTAATACTGGAGCATACTATGTAGGACAGCATGATGGACTTACTTTTGGTAAGAGCCAAATGAAAGATTACAAAGTGAAAAAAGGAGGAACGAGAGATGTGAAAATGGAAGATGGAATTATGTTGCCAGATTATAGACTTCCTACAGAAGCAGAATGGGAATTTGCTGCTCTTGGAAACCTAGGTGCTAGTACTTACGAAAACGTAAACCAAAAGAAAATTTATTCTTGGGAAGGTCTTACTATTAGACATTCAGGAGATAAAGAGAAAAACCGTGGGTATATTAATGCCAACATTAAAAGAGGTAAAGGTGACCAAGGTGGTATCGCGGGTCGTTTGAATGACAAAGGGTTTATTACAGTTCCTGTTGGTTCGTATTGGCCAAACGATGTAGGATTGTATAATATGAGTGGTAACGTATCTGAGTGGGTAATGGATGTTTACAGACCTTTATCTTATGAAGATATGACAGACTTCAACTCGTTTAGAGGTAATAACTTCCAAAAGAAGCGATTAGACGAGGACGGAATCGTTGATCTAAAAGATAGTCTTGGTAGATTAGTTTATATCCCAGTTACTGAAGAAGAAAACGTGGGAAGAAGAAACTACAAAAGAGCAGACAATAAAGGTTACCTAGATGAGGAATCTTATATGGATGGCGAACAAGGTTATGAATACGGAGTAACTACTTTGATAGATAACCAAGCAAGAGTATACAAAGGTGGTTCTTGGAACGATAGAGTATATTGGGCTACTCCGGGCACAAGAAGATACTTAGATGAGCAACAGTCTCTATCTACATTAGGTTTCCGTTGTGCAATGCACAGAGTTGGTGCACCATAATTAATAGAAAAAAATAACTGCTCAATTTTGAGTAGAAAGATAGAATCCCAATTGCTTATGCAGTTGGGATTTTTTATTTTTGATCCAAATGAAAATAGTAAGTTTTGTAATTGTAATTTGTTCAATAGCTCTTGTGGGGTGCTTTGCAAATAAAGTAGTGGTCGAAAATTCTTCTGCAGATATTGTAGCTAAAGCCCAAGAGAAATTTCCTGGGTACACGGTAGAGCAGTTTGAAATTGGCAAACAGTTGTACGAAACAAAATGCAACTTATGCCACGGTTTAAAAGTGCCAAAAAATTACTCAGATGACGAATGGGCAAAACTGGTTCCTAGAATGGCTAAAAAAGCTAATGATAAGAAAAATACTGGTCTTACAGAAGAAGACCAAATGCTTATTTATAACTACGTCATCGCGATGCGATGAAATAATGAGATAAAAAAAGGAGTCTTTCAATCTGAAAAACTCCTTTAATGATTTAATTACTGTCTTTAATTAGCAAAATTCTTTGTACACCTCTTTTAGATGGCTTGCAATCATTTCTGCGCTTCTTCCTTCAATGTGATGTCTTTCCACAAAGTGTACTAGTTCTCCGTCTTTAAATAAGCCTATGCTCGGTGAAGAAGGAGGGTAAGGTAAAAGAAATTCTCTTGCTTTTGCTGTAGCTTCTCCGTCTTGTCCCGCAAATACAGTGTATAAGTGATCTGGTTTTTTTTCGCCCGATAAAGATGCTACCGCACCAGGTCTTGCACTTCCAGCAGCGCATCCGCAAACGCTATTTACTACCAATAGTGCTGTGCCTTTTGAATCTTCAAGTGAATTGCTTACGGCTTCAGCGTTCTTAAGTTCGGTAAAACCATTATTTGTTAAATCTGCTCGCATAGGAGCTACTAATTCTTCTGGATACATAGTGTATTTATTAATTTATTGCAAATATGCAACAATTTAAAGGGAAGATTTGTTTATATATTGCTAATTTTGCACCTCTTTTAAGAAAATGAATACACAAACAATGACAAATTACAAGGTAAAAGACATTTCTCTCGCAGATTGGGGAAGAAAAGAAATTAAACTTGCTGAGGCTGAAATGCCGGGTTTAATGAGCCTAAGAGAAGAGTATGGTGCGAGCCAACCTTTGAAAGGAGCCCGAATTGCAGGATGTTTACATATGACCATTCAAACCGCAGTTTTAATTGAAACTCTTCAAGCACTTGGCGCTGAGGTTACTTGGAGTTCTTGTAATATATTTTCAACTCAAGATCAGGCTGCTGCGGCTGTTGCTGCTGCCGGTACAGCTGTTTTTGCTTGGAAAGGAATGAATGAAGAAGAATTTGATTGGTGCATCGAACAAACGTTACACGCTTTTGAAGGTGGTAAACCATTGAATATGATTTTGGATGATGGTGGAGATTTGACTAATATGGTCTTAGATAGATATCCTCAATTAGTTGAAGGAATTCGTGGTATATCTGAAGAAACTACTACTGGTGTTTTACGTCTATATGATAGAATGAAGGCGGGTACTTTACCTCTACCAGCTATCAATATCAACGATTCTGTAACAAAGTCAAAATTTGATAACAAATATGGTTGTAAAGAAAGTGCTGTAGATGCTATAAGAAGAGCAACTGATATTATGATTGCTGGTAAAGTTGCTGTAGTAGCAGGTTACGGTGATGTAGGAAAAGGTACAGCTGCTTCTTTACGTGGTGCTGGGGCTAGAGTTATTGTTACGGAAATTGATCCTATTTGTGCGTTGCAAGCTGCAATGGATGGATATGAAGTAAAGAAAATGAAAAATGCTATTCCTCGTGCTCAAATAGTTGTTACTGCTACAGGAAATAAGGATATTTTAACTGAGAAGCACTTCAAGGCAATGAACGATAAAACTATCGTTTGTAACATTGGCCATTTTGACAATGAAATAGATGTTGCTTATTTGAATAAAAACTATGGCAATACTAAGTATGAGGTAAAACCACAAGTTGACGTTTACAATATTAACGGTAATGAGATTATTCTTTTGGCTGAAGGTAGATTAGTAAACTTAGGTTGTGCTACAGGCCATCCAAGTTTTGTAATGAGTAATTCTTTTACAAATCAAACTTTGGCACAATTAGAGTTATGGACTAATTCAGATAATTACGAAAACAAAGTGTATGTATTACCAAAGCACTTAGACGAAAAAGTAGCGGCATTACATTTGGAAAAAATAGGTGTGGAATTAGAAGAGCTTACACAAGATCAAGCGAAATACATTGGTGTTGGTATGAACGGACCGTACAAGTCAGACCAATACAGGTACTAATAAAAAATAGTCAATAAATTAAAAGAGGTTGATTGTTCAGTACAATTGACCTCTTTTTATTTTATACGATTTATACCAGTGGTCGCTTTGCAACTAAAAATAGCGTCGAAGTGCTCCAATTCATTTGGGTGAATTATTTTTTCTGTTATTTGAATTCTATAGTTCTTCATTATAAAACGGAGAGTTGCGCCTCGCACTCCGCCGCTTTGGAGAGACGGTATAAATATATCGTCTCCTTTAATAAGAATAAGATTACTTGATAACTCTTCGCAAACTTCTTCCTTATCATTTAGTAAAATGAGATAATCTGCATTTTTTCGTTGTTTGTCCAATGCAGCAAGCACATAGTAACCGCTGCTCAGGCTTTTAACCTGCATCCAATTGGCGAGCGGCTTTGGTTCAGCATAAAGTGCCAAACTCCCGAGGTTTTTCGGAGCATTGTATAACTCTGCAAACAAATTAAAATGCGTAGGTACATAAAAGGCTGATTCATTAGGAGAAAAAGTATAGTCAAATGCGACTGCATTAGTTTCTGGTAAATATTTACCTCCCCCATCTCTAAAGAAATTTATTCTAAGAATCCCATTTTTACCACACTCTTGTTTTATGGATTGGATAAAGTCGTCATTTATGTCAAATTCTGGAGTGAATTGGTAGATGTCAATCGCTTCTGCTATGCGTTCTAGATGATATTGAATAAGGGGGATTTCATTGTTTGTAATCCGAATTGTTTCAAAAAAACCATCACCGTATAAAAAACCACGATTCATACTATTAAGAAAATAGCATACCAGCGATGGTAGCAGTCATTAAACACGCAATAGTTCCACCTAATAATGCTCGCATTCCAAGAAGCGCGAGTGTACTTCTTTGGTTTGGTGCAAGTGAACTAATGCCTCCGATTTGTATGCCAATAGAAGCAAAGTTTGAAAAACCGCAGAGGGCATAAGTTAGAATTATTACTGTTCGGTGTTGAAGCAGTGGTGCACCTTCAGCGGCAATCATTCCTTTTAGCGAGAGGTACGCAATGAATTCATTGATAACCGTTTTTTCTCCTAGTAGTTGGCCGCTAAGTATGATATCTTGAGAATCAATACCTACGGCCCAAGCTAGCGGCGCGAATATGTAGCCAAGTAGCATTTGAAGATTTAAGCCTGAATAAACTGTATTTGCTGCAATGATGTTGTTTAGACCCGAGTATTGACCGATAACGTCGAATAAGAAATAGTTAATCATTGCAATAAACGCCAGAAATACTAGAATCATACCACCAACATTTACTGCTAGTTTTATTCCGTCGGTGGTGCCGTTTGAAATAGCCTCTAATGGTCCATTTCCCATTTTTTGTTTATCAATATCCAGCGTTTCGTCAATTTCTTCTACTTCTGGTAAAAGCATTTTGGCACATAATATAGCAGCAGGCGCCGAAAGAATAGAGGCTGTAAGTAGGTGCTTGGCAAACTCTTGTTTTGCAACCGGGTCATCACCACCCAAAAATCCAATAAAAGCCGCGAATACTCCGCCTGCTATAGTGGCCATACCTCCAGTCATCAAACATAGGATTTCTGACTTGGTCATTTTTTCTATATAAGGTTTTACAACTAATGGCGCTTCTGTTTGTCCTACGAAAATATTTGCGGCTGCTGCTAAACTTTCTGCACCAGATAGATGCATCGTTTTACTAAGTATCCAAGCGAAAGCAAAAACAATTTTTTGTAAAATGCCTAAGTAATACATAAGAGAAGTAAGGGCGGAGAAAAATACTACCGTCGGCAATACTTTAAATGCGAAAACGTAGCCAATTGTGTGTAAGGCATTTTCTGTATCGTTTGGAGTAAATAAAATAGCTACATCAGGCCAGTTCCCAAAAATGAACTGTGCACCTTCGTCGGTAAATGAGAGTAGTTGCGTGAAAAAACCCGCTACTACACCAAAAAAGGATGCAAATAAGGGGACTTTAAATACTAATAATCCTAGAATGATTTGAATAGCGACTCCTGATAATACTAATTTCCAATTGATAGCTTTTCTGTTTTTACTAAAAATAAAACAAATAGCAAGTAAAATAATTAGGCCTAGAAGCCCTCTAAATATATTCATTTCTAATTCGGGGTAAATATAATAGAATATAAAAGTTCAGCACGTCGTTTCCATTATTGGAAAATTATAAAAATAGGAATAAAATGTCAAAATGGGATAAATAGTGCTTTTTATAGTTTCTGGTACGCTACAAGAATTATTGATATATTTATCTTAATGTTCATAAAATCAGATATATATAATTTTAAATTAGTGTTTTGGTACGCAAATACATTTTGTGGTACATCGATTGAACATATACAAATGAATTCGTTCTTTACCTAAACAAGAAAAAGTAAAACACCTCAGATTTATCTGATATATACTTAAAGATGTTGAGAAAATACTCACATAACTACACTACTTATTTTAATTACTAACTACTTACGTTTTTAAAGTCCCGCCTGATGAACGGGACTTTTTCTTTTTATAAAGTTTTATCTTTGCAAATCATATTTGCAAATGGAAGATCAAACTCCTTACACTCCCAAAAATAAAGTTAGAATTGTTACAGCAGCATCCCTATTTGATGGGCACGACGCGGCTATTAATGTAATGCGACGCATCATTCAGGCGACTGGTTGTGAAGTCATACATCTTGGCCACGACCGAAGTGCTGAAGAGGTGGTAAATACAGCCATTCAAGAGGACGCAAACGCTATTGCAATGACCAGCTATCAAGGTGGTCATAACGAATATTTTAAGTTTATGTATGATCTACTTAAAGAAAAAGGAGCTGGACATATAAAAATATTTGGTGGAGGAGGTGGAACTATTCTTCCTTCTGAAATAAAGGAGTTAGAAGATTACGGCATAGCAAAAATTTACCATCCGGATGATGGGAGAGCGATGGGATTGCAAGGAATGATTAATGATTTGATAAGAAAATCGGATTTTCCTACCGGCTATGGTCTCAATGGGGAAGTAAAATCATTCAGAAAACAGAATAAAATGGCGATTGCCAGAGTTATTTCCGCAGCCGAAAACTTCCCTGATGAGAATAAAAATCTTTTGCAAAGCATTAAAAATGAGGCAACTAAGTTAGCTATTCCTGTTTTGGGAATAACAGGAACAGGTGGCGCTGGTAAAAGTAGTTTGGTAGATGAATTGGTAAGAAGATACTTACTTGATTTTCCAAATAAAACCATCGCAATTATATCTGTAGACCCGAGTAAGCGAAAAACGGGTGGGGCTCTTTTAGGTGATAGAATACGAATGAATAGTATTCGAAATGAGCGAGTATATATGCGTTCTTTGGCTACTCGTCAAGCTAATTTGGCGCTTTCTGCCCATATAGATACTGCAAAAGATATTCTAAAGGTTGCGGGTTATGACTTAATTATTCTTGAAACATCTGGTATAGGACAAAGCGATACTGAAATTACCGACCATAGCGATGTAAGTCTTTATGTAATGACTCCGGAGTACGGAGCAGCCACGCAGTTGGAAAAAATTGATATGCTTGATTTTGCAGATGTCATCGCACTTAACAAGTTTGATAAGCGTGGAGCACTGGATGCTTTGCGTGACGTAAAAAAGCAATTCCAACGCAATCATAAGTTATTTGAGCAAGATGTGGAGTCTATGCCCGTGTTTGGGACAATAGCAAGTCAGTTTAATGACCCTGGTGTTAATTCGCTTTATGCTAGATTAATAAATACAATAAACACTAAGACCAATGCAGGTTTTGATTCTCAGTATACTGCGGGAGAGGAGATGTCGGAAAAGATTTACATTATTCCACCAAATAGAGTTCGGTATCTATCTGAGATTTCTGAAACTAATAGGAGCTATGATAAGTGGGCAAAACAGCAATCTGATATAGCACAAAAACTATATGGAATAAAGAAAACTATATCTACAATTCGTGAAGCGAATATCTCTGATGCAGACCGATTGGTAAAGGATTTGGAAGAAACGTACTCGAAAATCGCATTGGACTTTGATCCTAAGTTACAAATCGTAATTGATGAATGGGATAGCGTGAAAGATGCCTATGCTAATGACATTTATACATATCTGGTAAGAAACAAAGAGATAAAAGTACAAACCAAAACTGAGTCACTTTCTCATCAAAAGATTAGTAAAGTGGCCTTGCCCAAATACACAGCATGGGGCGATGTCCTTCAATGGAATTTACAAGAAAATGTGCCTGGAAAATTCCCGTATACTGCAGGTATCTATCCATTTAAACGTCAGGGTGAAGACCCTACAAGAATGTTTGCAGGAGAAGGAGGGCCAGAGCGAACAAATAAGCGTTTTCACTACCTAAGCAGCAG
>JBEAPG010000026.1:0-10755 GCA_041164545.1 Bacteroidota bacterium | reverse complement strand
CGTTTAGTAAGCTTCCATAATTAAGTTCTTGAGCAATATCGAGTGGTACGGGGAATGGCTCTATTGAGGTATAACATACTTTTTGCTTGGTTACATTTGCTTGTATAGCCGTTACAAGTGCATTTAGGCCGGTGCCGAATCCAACCTCAAAAATCTGAATTTCAGATTTCTTTTGAATTCGATTGTAGCATTCTTTAATAAAGACGTGCGTTGCCTCTGTGAGTGCTCCGTTTCGACTATGGTAAGTCTCATCCATATTAGGGAGATAAAGGGTTTTTTCTCCTGTTTTTGTGATATAAAGTTCCAAGTGGTCAAAAATAAAGTTCGAAATCAGTTTTATTTGCACCCATGCCCATTAAAACGTTGTCGATCATCATTCCTGTATTTAACGAAGCAAAAACCATTCATCTCATTTTGGATATGGTTCGAAATGTAGAGTTGATTGGAGATTTGACTAAAGAAATTGTTTTGGTAGATGATTGCTCGTCAGATGGTTCCTACGAAAGATTACAGGAATACAAAAATGAGCATCCCGAAACTGTGTTTTCTATACAAAAGCACGAAGTAAATAAAGGGAAAGGAGCCGCTTTGCACACGGGTATCCGAGAAGCAAAGGGAGATTTAATTTTAATACAAGACGCAGATTTAGAGTACGATCCATTGGATTACAATGACCTGATAAGACCAATTTTGCAGGACAGGGCAGATGTTGTATATGGCTCTAGATTCATGGGCGGCAAACCACATCGAATTCTGTTTTTCTGGCATAGTCTGGGAAATGCTTTCCTAACATTTTTAAGTAATGCTTTTACTAACTTAAACCTTACTGATATGGAAACATGCTACAAAGTTTTCAAATCAGAACATATAAAATTGCTACGCTTAAAAGAAAATAGATTTGGATTTGAACCAGAGGTAACCGCCAAAATAAGCCGGATTCCTGACATCCGTATCTATGAAATTGGTATTGCATACTACGGAAGAACGTACGCAGATGGAAAGAAAATTGGATGGAAGGACGGACTTCGCGCTATCTACTGCATTTTAAAGTATAATACCTGGGCGAAAGGATAACGAAAGAACTATTTGGGTTCAAATATTTTTGACCTTTATCGTTCCTACACAATCTCCTTTTCTTGTTGGGCATTGACAAATAAAACATTGCCGATTTTGTTGTAACCCATAAAAGTTTCAACGCCTTCATGTTTTACTAATTCGTGTCTGAAGCCAACAATTGTAAGGTCTGCATCTCTAGACCGAGCATTTATAACATCTTTTGAAGTGATGCCTATTGATTTTGGAATTAGTTCAATATTGTTTGCAGAAATAGGTAGTCTTCCTGTGCTTATCATATCCAAGATTTTTGTCCTTTGCTCTTCAATTTCTTCTTCCGGATACACAGCAAAAAGTTTGATTTGTCCTCCTTTATTCCAATCAGGATGGCCTAAAATGATATATGCAATGTAGATCATCAGATTTGCATTTTGGAAATCACTACTCGTTATCCATAAATGTATTTCAGAATTAAACCCAAAATCCTTGTCGCTGCTAGATAAAACACAAATATCGTAGTTTACAGCTTTAGCAAGCCCCAGGTTGTCTACTATCTCAGTACATCCATCTGGGTGATTTTTGTTAAACTCAAACAATATCATATTGTTATCCTGGCCACTTATTCCTGGCATTTGTAGTACTTGCGAAATGGTGCTTGAATATTTTGGGTTTATTATAGTTTCAACAAATACACTACTATCCGAGATTTGAGCCATTTTTACTAGCCTCTGGTAATCTTCGTTGGCTTGGTTTGTCGTTTCAGAAGATAAATAGCCAGGTATATGGTGAACATAGGTTCCAAATCCTATCTTATGTGATATCCAGCGCAGTAAATCAAAGGAAGCAAATCGATCGAACGAATCTTTAGAAACCGCTACTATACTTGGTCTCCACGAATCGTCAGAATTTGCTTTTCTCTTTTGTAAGAACACTTGTAAGTTTCTACTGATTTGAAAGATAACGCCGCTAAAGATGGTTGCCATATCTCCTTTTTTCTGATATTGTGTGAGGATGAGGTATATCGCAATCATTATTAATATGGCCAAAACTGCATAAAGTGCATTTATCTTGAACATAAGCCATATGCACATTACAGCTCCAAGTAAAGAAATGTACCACCTTGATTTGAATGAAGGTCGATAGCCTGGATTTGATGCGAAGTTTTCGAATAAGGAAATTAGACAGATGGAGCCATAGGTTACCATAAAAAACATAGAGATAACCTCTGCTACAGCGTTTACATCGCCCATCAAAATAAAGAAAAAAGCGATAATACACGTGATTAATGAAGCATTTACAGGCTCTCCATTTTTTGCTTTTACCTTAGATAGCCAACCGTTAAATCTCGGTATTGGTACAATTTTATCGAGCGCTATTGCATTCAAAGTACGAGGAGCAACCATTACACTACCAAGTGCAGAAGAAATAGTAGCCGCTGCAAGCCCAATTGGAATAATCGGCCACCAAATGGCAATGTCAGCCATTATAAGTTGCTTGTTTTTTATATCTGCCAAATCAGCCGCAGGTGCAGATTGCCCAAGTTTTATAGCAATGAAAATGTAGATAATCATCCCTATTACAGTGGCACCCAATGTTCCAATAGGTATAGATTTTTTAGGGTCTTTCAAATCGCCAGATAAACCCACACCAGCCGTCATTCCTGTAAAAGCTGGAAACACAATAGCAAAAACATAGAAAAACGGAGCATTATCTAACCTGCCCATTGCATCACCTCTTGTGTAATCAGTATGGCCAGCAAAGAACATAACTAATGAAACGGCCAAAATGGCGACTACAACGTACAATAAAGTCATTCCACTCCCAGCTCCTTTGGTTAGCATAAGCCAAGCTAGAAGCAGAACGGATACTATGCCAATTGCCATTTTGGTTATTGTGAAACCATAGTTCTGTTGGACAAAGGATATGACAGGATCAAAAGCTTCGGTAAAGGCAATGATGTAAAAAGCGACAGAAATGGCTTGAGAAAGATAAAGAGCAATACCAATTGCTGCGCCTATAGTTAGTCCGAACGAACGTGAAATAATAAAATATTCTCCACCACCTTCAACCTTTTGGTTTGTGGCAATTTCTGCGAGTGCCATAGCTGTAGGAATGGTAACCATATGGCCAATGATTACAATTAAAATAGTACCGATTACACCAACGCTACCAACGCTGTAACCGAATCGGAGAAACATAATTGCCCCCAAAATAGTTGATATAGCGGTTAGAAAAACCGGTGCTGTTCCAAACTTTCCTTTCGGATTTAATGTGGTGGTAGACATTCGAAATTAAAGATAAATGAGGGTGCAAATTATAAATAATAAGTGACCAAACCATTTTTGTTACGTTTAAAAGAAAACGATATGCTTAAAATAATTCTATTTATCCTAGCAAATGCGGCTGCACTTTTCTTGTCTTCATTGTCTTTAGTGTCCACAGCATCTATGGCAGAATAACAAATCTCACTACATTCCCTTTTTAGACTGGGAGTGTATATGCTAATTTTAAGAATCGGCTTTGTTTTTTATAAATTAGGTAAAAAATTATTTGCCATCATCTAGAGCTTGTTTATAAGTAGCTAGGCATCGTTCTCTGGCTATTTTATGTTCAACAATCTCTTTCGGATAAGCTGAAGTATCCCATTCAGGAATCCATTTTTTAATGTATTTATAATCTTTATCAAACTTTACGATTTGATTATGCGGGTTGAAAATTCTGAAATAGGGTGCAGCGTCTACACCACTTCCAGCTGCCCATTGCCAACCACCATTATTACTTGCCAAATCAAAATCAAGTAGTTTCTGGGCGAAATATGCTTCGCCCCAGCGCCAATCTATAAGTAGATGTTTCGTAAGAAAACTTGCAACCACCATTCTCACCCGATTATGCATAAATCCAGTGGTGTTAAGTTCGCGCATACCGGCATCTACTAATGGGTAGCCGGTTTTTCCTTCACACCATTTTTTAAATTCTTCTTCATTGTTTCGCCATTTAATAGAATCATACTTTTCTCTAAATCCGCCATTTACAACGTGCGGAAAATGAAATAAAATTTGACTGTAAAAATCTCTCCAAATCAATTCATTTAACCATTTTTCTGAGTTTAGTTCTAGTGTTTTCTGTACTTTTTCTCGTATGCTTATAGTTCCAAAACGAAAGTGAACGGATAGTCTTGAAGTACCTTCTATACTTGGAAAGTCGCGGTTTTTCGCGTAGTTTTTTATAACACCTTGGGTCGTAGATTTTGATGGAAAGTTTAGTCTGCTTGGCGAAAAACCCATCTCTTCTAGCGACAGCATTTTAGATACTGAGGTTGTATTGAAATTGCCAAAAAGAGCATCAGTGAAGTAGGTTTGTATGGGTTGTTTATTTAGCAGCGCTTTCCATTTTCGGCTGTAGGGTGTATAAACAACGTACGGAGTGCCGTCGTCTTTAACCACCTCATTTTCTTCAAAAATCACATGGTCTTTATAAGTATGAAATGCAATGGATTTTGATAAAAGCATTGTTCTTATTTCATTGTCTCTCGCTATAGCATAAGGTTCATAATCCTTATTGGTAAAAATAGCGTTTGGTTTATGTTCTTCAACGATAGCTTTCCATATTTCTACAGGATTTCCATAAAATGTCCAAAGGTCAGCGCCCAATGCATTTAATTGTGATTTTATTTCGGCTAATGCTTTGTGTATGAATGTAACGCGCGCATCTGCTTTGTCATCGAGTTTGTCTAGTATTTGCGTGTCAAAAATAAATACACACTGAACCTTATCACCGCTTAGTAAAGCGTGAAATAGTGCAGTATTGTCGTGTAGTCGTAAGTCTCTTCTAAACCAATGAAATACCATTATAAATCTGCTATTGCTTCGTTTACATCGGAATATTGATGTATCCTGCTTTTTGCAAGTTTTGGAGATGTTATTCGATAACTGTTTATTAATGCAGCGGATGCTTCGCCCAAAACCAACTTTAGTAAGAAGGCTGGAACATTGGGCAGAATCACTTTTCGTTTCTCATTTATGGCGATGGCTTTCGTAAGCTCTCCAAGAGTACAAGGTTTGGCTCCTACCGCGTTGTAAATTCCTGCTGGCATACCATCATTTAATAATTCCAATACCAACTGGTTAAACTCATTTTTTTGGGTGTAGTTCACATATTGTTTTCCACTTCCAATTGCACTTGCCAAATAGAATTTGGCCAATTGAGCGATTGTTTTGTAAACTCCTCCTGCTTTACTGAGGTATAAACCAATTCTTAAAATACTAGGAGTAATATGAGTCAACTTTTGAGCTTCCGTTTCCCAATCTACACAAAGTTTCGCCATAAAATCGTTGCTTGCTGGAGAATCTTCCGTCAAAATGGTTTCTCCGCTGTCCCCAAAATACCCCATAGCTGAGGCTTGAATAAAGTGTGTAATAGTGGAAGATTTTTGGTTAGCTGCATTTACCAATAACTGAGTAGAAAGCACTCGAGAATCTATTAAATCCTTCTTTTTGGATTTGGTCCATCTACCTCCTATAATTGAACTTCCGGCCAAATTTATAATGGCCGTTACGCCATCAAAAGCAAGCGGATCAATGTATTGCTCATCTAAATCCCAGTGAAATATATTGCTGGCTATTTCTGTAGGACGGCGAGATAGAATATGTACTTCGTATCCTGCATTGGTAAGGAATTTTGTTAATTCACTTCCAACAAGACCGCTTCCACCTGCTATAAGTATGGTTGACATTAAATGAAAAACAGATAATTATATGATTGGTTTTTTTCTGTTCAAGATTAGAGCAAGATTCAAGTCTTAATCAAATGAAAGCTTTGTCTTTGATTGAAATTGTGCATTTTTGTCCGGTGAGTAAAACATCATTTTTAGTAAGAGGTTATCACTGTGATGCCTACGGCCACGTAAATAATGCTCGTTACTTGGAGTTTTTGGAAGAAGGTAGGTGGGCTTTTCTGCAACCTGCTATAGATGAAGGCTTCTTCGAAAAAATGAAGCTACTTTTTGTGGTGGTGAATATCAACATAAACTATAGAAAAAGCATAGTGCCAAATATGAAGTTGGAGGTAAGCGTAGCCAGTGTTACCTATTTTAATTCTAAAATTTTGTTCAAACAAGAAATACTTGATGCCAAAACTGGGGTGCTTTGTTCAGATGCAGAAGTAACTTTTGTTTTGTTAGACAAGGATTCGGGTAGACCGATTGCAATATCCTCTGAGATAAAAACTAAATTTGATGAACTTTTAAAAGTGCAGAGCAATGTTTAAACAACTGGCAAAATGGATTTTTTATGATGTGTGGGGATGGACTATTGTTGGTGATTTTCCAACTGAAAAAAAATACCTGATTGTTGTAGCGCCACACACGAGTAATTGGGATTTTCTTGTTGGGCTTTTGATTCGCAGATTTACACCAGGTTTTAATCCTAAGTACTTGGCCAAGAAGCAGTTGTTTGTATTTCCATTCGGCAAAATTTTTAGAATGCTAGGTGGTTATCCAGTAGAGCGAGGAAAGAATACCAATTTTGTCGACTCCGTGGTTAAGTTATATAAAGACAATGAAGTTTTTGCAACTACAATAACACCTGAAGGCACACGAAAGAAAAGTTCAAAATGGCGAACTGGTTTTTATTACATTGCTCAAAAAGCGAATATTCCAATATTTCGAGTAGGATTTGATTTTGGAACCAAACGGGTAGTTCTAGATAAAATGTATCATATTACAAAATCTGCCGAAGAAACAGTAAGTGAGTTTAAGGCATATTTTAGCCAGTTTAAAGGTAAAAACCCAGAAGACGGAGTATCATGGCCAGAATGAAATTAGAGTTGCCCGAAAAGTGGCAGTTTAGCACCAAAGTAGAAGTGCGTGTAACCGACTTAAACTATGGAAATCACCTAGCAAATCAGCAATTTTTAGCCTTCGCGCAAATAGCCAGATTAAAGTATTTTAGCCAGTTTGGATATAATGAACTTGACTTTGGTGGCGTGTCGCTTATTCAGGCAGATGCTGCTATTACTTTTAAAAGTGAAGGCCATTTGAATGATGTAGTTAGGATAGACATTAGTGCAGTACAAGCAGGAAGCTCATCTTTTAATGTATTCTACCGGTTTTGGAATGAAACGAAAGATTGCCTTATGGCAGAATTAAGAACAGCAATTGTCTGCTACAATTACCAAACAAAAAAGCCAATCGGTATACCCGAAAATGTGCTAGCGAGTGGTTTGCTGATGCAAGCAGATTAAGGAGCGATTTCGCGTGCGAGTTTTAGCAGCTGATCTTTGTCGTGGAAACCAACTTCTTTTCTAATGAGTGTTCCATCTGGTTTTACGAATAACAGAGTAGGATAAAAATTCACGTTATATCTTTTGCTAACAGGCATTCCGTCTGTCTTTTCCATATCCATTTTTACGTTTACAAAATGAGTATTGAAGTATTGGCCTAATTCTTTATCGGTAAAAACGGTTAACGCCATTTGTTTGCGTGGCTTGCACCATTCTGTATATCCATCAATAAAAAGCGTTTTGCCACTTTCGGAGGCTAATTTCTTTGCATCAATATATTTTCCATTGTAAAAAGAAATACCTATCTCTTTAGGACCTGAAAACCCTACAAGTAGCAAGCCGAAAAGAATAAAGGAGAGAAGAGAAACTGATTTCATCTATGGTGAGCAAATGTAAGTCATTAAGATGGTGTTATCGAAAGAAATACATTCGTAATGTATAATATTGCAGATAAATAATAATTCTGGAACGATTACTCTGTTTTTCTGTTTCGAACTTCGAAAAATAGATGGATCGATTTCACTATGCTAAAATGAAAATCATCTCTAAAAATCTACTTTTTCTTACATTACTCAGCACCTTATTTTCGGTAAAATTATCAGCGCAAAGCGTTGAATTGTCTGAAGATTCTTTGATGATACGAAAGATATTCGACGAAGCTTTGATGAACGGAAAAAGCTACGGAAATCTGAACTATTTGTGCAAAGTAATAGGGCATAGACTTACAGGAAGTACACAAGCCCAACAAGCCATTGATTGGACTGAAAGCGAAGTCTCAAAGTATGGTTTAGATCGAATTTACTTACAATCAGTAGAGGCACCTCAGTGGATTAGGGGAGACAAAGACTATGTTGCATTAAGTGAAGATGTAGATATAGCTATGAATGCCTGTGCCTTGGGTGGATCTGTTGGTTCAAATGGGCCTTTACAAGCAGAAGTAGCAGAAGTAAATGGAATTGCGGATTTGGTGAATTTTACGAGAGCAGATATTGAGGGTAAAATTGTGTTCTACAACGAGCCGATGGATAAGCGAAAAATAAACACATTTGAGGCCTATGGTGCTTGTGCTTCTCAACGGTATTCTGGAGCTTCTGAAGCAGCCAAGCTAGGTGCTGTTGCTGTATTAGTTCGTTCGCTCACTACACTTACCGATAATTTTCCGCATACAGGAAGTATGGGATATGCAGAAGACGTAGAAAAAATTCCCGCAGCGGCTATTAGCACTCAAGATGCTGATATATTAGACGGATACCTTGCGGAAATGGGATCTGCTACCGTAACTATGAATCTGAATTGCTACACCGCAGCCAATACAAATACTTACAATGTAATTGCTGAAATTAAAGGCAAAGTAAATCCTGAGCAGGTAATTGTAGTAGGGGCGCATCTTGACAGTTGGGATAAGGGTGAAGGTGCACATGATGATGGGGCAGGAGTAGTACAATGTATGGAAGTATTACGTCTGTTTAAATTACTTGGCATTCGACCGAATAACACTATCCGAATGGTATTGTATATGAACGAAGAAAATGGAAATAGGGGTGGAATTACCTATGCTGAGCAAGCAAAGAAAAATGGTGAAAACCACATTTGTGCAATTGAAACAGATAGAGGAGGTTTCTCGCCTCGAGGCTTTAGCATTGATGGAAGTGAAGCCGTTATTACAAAAATTGCCTTTTTTCAAAAATTATTAGACCCTTACGGATTGCATTATTTTAAACAAGGCTATGGTGGAGTAGATATAGGGCCGCTAAAGAGAGACGAAAATCGAGTGAATGACAATTTAGTTTTAATGGGTTTATATCCAGACTCTCAGCGCTATTTTGATTATCACCATTCAGATGATGATGTTTTTGAAAATGTAAACCAACGAGAGTTGGAATTGGGAGGCGCAAGTATGGCAGCCATGGTGTACCTTATGGACAAATATTGGTCTGGCATTTTTAGTTCAAATTAGATGACAATCTTATAACGTATTTTAAATGCAAATCGTTGTATTTTCGACAACGAAATACCAATTATGAAAAAAACAATTTTAACTGCTTTCATCATTTCAATATTCTCATTTGCAAATGGTCAATCTTCACTCTCTGGCTTGGGTTTAGGATTTAATTATAATGGAACTGGTAGAATACCAGACGATTTAGTCAATTCCAATTTTGACGAAGCTAAATTCAGAGATGTTGGCACAGAAGGTTATGGCAGTCTAAATCGGGTGTTAAGCTCTTACGAATTTAGTTTTAAACCGGGAGCAAAAGAGTATTTTTTTATTGATGTAGATGTGATGCAAGGTGCAGAATATATATATGGAAGTAACTATGATAACTATAGCAGAGATGATACATTTTTTAGTACTTCTACTAATATTGATATCAATAGTTCAATAATTGGATTGAAAGCGATTGGAAGGTTTACAACGCCAGTAGAAAAACGATTTTTTTACAACGTGGGACTTGGTATTGAAGGTCTTTTAGCATACAATGTAACTGCAGATGGTTCGTCCTACTATTCTGCATCAAATTGGCAAAGAAATTACAATGTGAGCGAGTCTGAAAACATTAGGAGTGAAGCGGTCAATGGGTATAGTTCATACAACCTTTTGCAGCAAGTAGGAGCAGCTTGGCGTTTAGGTAAAGATGAAACAAAGTTTCCGCTCAATAAAACATACTTAGAGCTGGATTTTCAAATCAATAATAATTTTACTAATATGAATAGCATACTTAGTAAATACAGAACGTATGGCTTTACGCTCAGTATGGTGTATGAGTTGAGATAGAATTAACTTAATTCTCTCATCTTCCGTTCACTTGCTGGTTTATCCAACTCGCCAAAGGTTTGCAAAACGCTATTAAAGCAAAGCCTAAAACTACATTAAGAAATTCGATTAGTAAATAGCTTGAATTGTCAGACTTGACATGATTGAGGGAGTCGTTTTGTGCTATTAAAAAATCGATTCCATAATAGCTAATGTATGGTATTGAGCTAATAATGAGGTATAAACCAAAGCAAATGCTAAAGAAAATGGGTATATTTTCTTGTGCTATGCTAAGACTAAATTCTTCATCTTTAAAAATCGTATCAATTTTAAAGAAGCGCAATATGGGTTCCATAAACTGAAAAAGAAGATAAAGAATGCCAATAGATATTAGAAATCCAGATAAAGAAAGTAGCGCTGAAAGAAGATTACTATTCAGGTTTAGAGAATAATAAAACGAACTAATTACCGAGCTATTTGATGTAAACACAGATGGGATCTGAGCTAAGACGAAAAGGATATACGCGACACGGAATAAATTGTTATATGACATTAAGCAAAGGTGCTTAATCTCTTTGTTTTGTCAAAACTTATTCCTCAGGTTCAAGCTTGCTTAAAAACGTAGCAACGGTTCTGGCTGTTGCACTTCGTATTCTAAATTTACCTTT
>JBEAPG010000025.1:0-11106 GCA_041164545.1 Bacteroidota bacterium | reverse complement strand
TATTAAACCTAAAGAATACTTATCAGCCAAAACAAGTTTGCCTTTGGAATTGGACTATGATACGCCGCATACTTTAGGGCCAGACAGAATTGCAACAGCTGCCGGAGTAATTTCAATAGATTCAAAAAATCCTTGGCTTGTTATAGATTTAGGTACTTGTTTAACCATGGATTTGGTTGCAAACGGCGCATTTAGAGGCGGATTAATTGCCCCAGGAGTACAAATGAGGTTCCAAGCAATGCACGAATTTACAGCAGCATTACCTCTAATTCGCATGAATTTCGAAACGCAATTTCCAGGGAAGTCAACTGAGCAAAGTATGCAAGTAGGTGTATGCCAGTCTATTATGTTAGAAATAGAAGGCTTTATTTCACTTTTAAATCAAAGCTATGATTACCTTAACATTATGGATTGCAGTAGTTTACCATTGAATTTTGATAAAGACCTTAAAAATAAGATATTCGCACGCCCAAAATTAGTGCTGCACGGACTTAATTATATACTTGAGCAAAATGCCAAATAAAAAATTTCTAATTGCCTTATCAATGGCTTTTCTTACATCGATGGCAATGGCTCAATCGGGTACGCAATCACCTTACAGTAGTTCTGGTTTAGGTGAATTCAAATTTAATGGATTTGCCCAACACAAAGCACTTGGAGGAGCTTCACGTGCCCAGGTTTCTATCAATAATTTTTCGGTACTGAATCCCGCTAGCTACGCTAATTTAAAATTTACAGTTTACGACGTTGGTTTAAATGCAAGTTTTGGAACGTTAAAAACTACAGATCAAGAAGCTAAAACGGCTTCAGGAAACTTGAACTATTTCGCAATGGCGTTTCCATTCAATACTGCCAAACCAATGGCATTGAGTTTTGGAACCTATCAATATTCCGATGTCGGATATGAAATTAAAAATGCTGTTTCTACAGATACTCCGTCATATTATAACCTATTTAGAGGAAGTGGGGGATTAAACAGAGTATATGCAGGGTATGCAGTAAGTCCACTCAAAAATTGGAATATAGGACTGAACGCATCGTTTATCTTTGGCAATATACAAGCTCTTAGTGCTAAAATTTATCCTAATACGGACGACTATTTTAGTTTCAGTGATGAAACATACACTTCGTATTCTGGATTCGATTTTGACTTTGGAACACAGTATAGTGTACAAAATAATATACGAATAAAACAAAAGATAAAAGGCGATACAACGGGCGTAAAGCGGGTCAAAACGGTTACTCTTAAGCATACTTTAGGAGCTACCTTTAATACACAAACTACGTTAAAAGGTGATGGCTATAGATATGCAGAAACCTTTTTTGGAAGAAAGTTTGATGCAGGTACACTTACAAGCATAGATACCCTCATATTTGAAGATAATAAAAAGTCTACATCAGTAAAACCTAGTAGTTTCGGACTTGCATACGCCCTTACCAATGGAGAAAAATGGGGAATTACAGCAGAAATTGAACAAAATCAGTGGTCAGACGTTACCAATCAAGCTAACGGCAATTTGTTCTTCGATAACGTGAAGTATGCTTTTGGATTTAGTTTTGTGCCTAGCACAAGATACGAAGAGCCGAAAGAATTTCTAAAAAAAGTGAGATACAGTGTAGGCTTCAGAAACGAACAATTGTATTACAACTTTTTTGGTGAGCAAATAAATGAAGTTGGCATAAGTTTTGGATTAGGTTTACCAGTAATAAAATCGGTTCGAATAGAAGAAGAAAAATTGCCGGTTGTAAGCAGAGTTAATATAACTGCTGAATACATCAAGCGAGGAACTACTAACAACGGACTGATTGAAGAAAATTATTTTAACTTAACACTAGGACTAAATTTAAACGACAAATGGTTTACAAAAAGAAAATATCGATAATGAAAAGTGAAATGAAAAAAGTATTTTTATTCTCTCTTATGTTTTTAGCTGGCTTGTTTGCCATCGCTCAAAACGATGACGAAGGAGAAGATGAAGGTGGTGAAGATGGAGTAGAAGCTCCTTGCGAAAACAAATGGGGTGCAGATAGCGCAGAGACGCAAAAAAACCTCTCTATGTTTAACCAATACTACCAGGAAAAAAAGTATGTGGAATCATTCCCTTACTGGTACTATTTATTCGTAAATGCTCCTTGCGTGCAAAAACGAATTACATACACTGGCCCATACATCATCAAAAAAGCCTTAAAAGAGGAAGAATATAAGGACAGATTTAATGGACTGGTAGATACTTTACTTTTAACTCACGATATGCGTATTCAATTCTTTGGAGAAAAAGGATATGTATTGGGCAAAAAAGCCGATGATATGGCCAAACTATCTCCTAAGAGAAGAGCAGAGGCTTTAGAAATATTCAAAGAGTCAATAGAAATACAAGGAGTTAAAACCAAATATGACGTACCAAAAGATTACATCTATGCTGCTATCAAGGAGCATATGAAAGAAAAAATATCGTTGGACGATTTACTTGTAATTCTAGACCGTGTAACTCCGATTATTGACGAAAACATAGCAAAATACACTATGCCTGGCCTGTCTGCAAAAGATTCAGCCCTGGGTTTAAAATGGGTAGATACTCGTGAGTCAGTTACAAAAATGATGTTGCCATACTTGAACTGTGACAAAATTGTTGAACTAAAAGAGCCTGGATTTGCTGATAATAAATCAAATGCCACTTGGTTGAAGTCTACACTAAAATTGATGGACAGAGGTGGATGTGAAGCAAAACCATTTTACTTACAAGTATCTGAGCAGCTTTTTGTACTAGAACCTTCATCAGACGCAGCTTTGTCACTGGCTAAAGCATTTGGTAAAGCAGGTAATGATGCTAAGTCTACCACTTACTATATGAAAGCGGCTGACCTAGCAACTGATGATGCTACAAAGTATGATATCTATATTAAACTAGCGAAAGCTAGTAAAAATGACGGTAAATACTCAACAGTAAGAGACTATGCAAGAAAAGCACTTTCTATAAATCCAAATAGTGGAGAAGCATATATCCTAATCGGAGATGCTTACGCTGCAAGTGCCTCTAGCTGTGGAACTGGTGAACTAGGTAGAGGTGGTGTTTACCTTGTAGCAGTAGATAAATATGTAAAAGCAAGAAGCGTAGATCCAAGTGTTGCAGCAGATGCAAACGAAAAAATAGGAAAGTACTCTGCTTATTTCCCAGACAAAGAAACTGCTTTCTTTAAGGGTATAAACAATGGAGACGGATACACTGTAGGATGCTGGATAGGCGAATCTACTACAGTAAGAACAACTGGAGGATAATGAATTTTAGTTCTCTAAATAAGATTATAAACAAAGTGAAAGCGGTAATAGTAATTGCCGCTTTTTTTGTTAGCTGCAAGCCAACTCATACTGCAGATGAACTTCGTGATTTGAATCAAAAGAAGGATAGTTTATCTATTGAAGTAGCAACGGATGTAAAAATTGTTTATACTGATTCTGCTATTTTAAGAGCTAAAATATTTGCACCAGTTATGAAGCGATTACCAGATAAAACCAATCCTTATCTGGAAATGCCTAATGGAATTAAGGCTAATTTCTACAATGAATATGGTGATATCCAAAGTTCACTTTCAGCTCAGTACGCTATAAATTATGAAAAGAAGGATATCATAGAGATACGGGATAGCGTAAGAGTAATTAATAAAAACGATGAAGAGATAAAAACCGACGAGCTAATTTGGGATAAAAAACAGCGCATAGTTTACTCCGAAAAACCGGTGCGCGTAAGAATAAGAAATGAGAAGATAATAATGGCCGAAGGTTTTGAAAGTGAAGAGACGTTTATTCGATATAAATTTAAAAAAGTAACAGGTATTGTATATTTGGACGAAGAAATAGAACCGACTAGCCCAGAAATAATAGAGTAATGATGACCAGAATTGTACAAATCGTTTGGCTAATAATTGCAGCCGTATGCGCTATAGAAGCGTACATTATTTTCACTTCGACAGAAGCAGATAAAACTTCGGGTTGGCTTTTTAGTGGCGTAGCACTATTTGCTATATTTCGCTATGTTGTATTAAAGCGAATGCAATTACGTAGAGAAAACAAAATAGACTAAGCAATAAGCTCAGGTACTTTTCTTGGTTTTTCTGTTTGTACCGCATCTATAATTGCTTTAAGATGCTCGGGCGTAGTTCCGCAACATCCACCTACAATATTTAAAAATCCGCTGCTAGCAAATTCCTTTACTACTTGCCCCATATGTTCCGGACTTTCATCGTATTCTCCGAATTCATTGGGTAAACCAGCATTAGGATGAGCAGAAACTCTGCACCAAGATTTGTCACTTAGTTCTTTAATAAAAGGTCTCATCTGTTGTGCTCCTAATGCGCAATTTAGACCAATACTTAGCGGATTTGCGTGGCTAACGCTATACCAAAACGCTTCTACAGTTTGGCCGCTTAATGTTCTGCCGCTGGCATCGGTTATAGTGCCGCTTATCATAATAGGAATGTCAATGTTTTGCTCTTCTTTTAGTTCTAAAATTGCGTAAATCGCTGCCTTGCAATTAAGCGTATCAAATACAGTCTCTATTAAAAATATATCTACTCCTCCTTGTGCTAATGCGGCGGCTTGCTGCTTATACGCGATTGCCAATTCATCAAAAGTAATAGCTCTAAAACCAGGTGCGTTTACATCGGGAGAAAGAGATGCTGTTCTATTCGTTGGCCCCATAGAACCGGCAACAAATCGAGGTTTGTCAGGGTTTTTTGCGGTATATTCATCTGCACATTTTCGAGCCAATTTTGCAGCTTCCACATTCAATTCATCCACCAAAAATTCCATATGATAATCTGCCATTGAAATAGTGGTGCTGTTAAATGTATTGGTCTCAATAATATCAGCTCCTACTTCTAAAAACTGATTATGAATTTCAGAGATTATTTGAGGTTGAGTAAGGGTAAGAAGATCGTTATTCCCTTTTAAATTATGCTCAAAATCTGCAAATCGCTCACCGCGATATTGCTCTTCAGATAGTTTATGCTTTTGAATCATTGTGCCCATTGCACCATCCAAAAACAAGATTCGATTCTCTAATAACTTTTCTATTTCGTGCATGTTGCAAAGGTATTTTTTAGTTGGATTTATAAATACGAACGTGGGTTTTATTCCTTACAAATAGTAAAAAATACCTTATGCGATTTAGCCATTTTTGACTAAATCTTCTTGGTGATCAGCCAAAAGATGGTTATTTTCGACTAACTAAAACTCAAAACCTATGACTGACTTTACCTTGATTTCTCTTTTTGTTCTGGTTGTTTTATGCTGCTCTTGGGCACTCGCAGATGTGTACAAAACACATTTCCCTAGTACAACTGGTAAGGTATTCGCGTGCCTCCTCATTATTTGTTTTCCCATTATCGGTTCTGCACTTTATTATCGGTTGAAAAATTATTTTTCAGCTGAAACGCATCACTACTAGGGACTAAAATCAGTTTTTTTAAATCGATTTTTTCTTTTCATACTTCCTTCTGAGCAAAATCGTATATTTTTGGTTGCTTAGAAATTATGCGATATATAACATTTCCCTTTTTACTACTTGGACTTTTATGTTTTGGCCAAAAAACATCTATAGATAGTCTAAATCTCTCTGGAATAAAACTACGCTCCATTGGTCCCGCCTTTATGACAGGAAGAATAGCCGATGTGGCTATCGATCCTCAGAACGAAAGTCATTATTACGTAGGAGTAGGCTCTGGTGGCGTTTGGGAAACAAAAAATTCAGGCATCTCCTTTTCTCCCATTTTTGATGGTCAAAAAGTGTATAGTATTGGCTGTATTACTATCGATCCATCAAATTCAAATACCATCTATGTTGGAACTGGTGAAAATGTAGGTGGTCGTCATATCAGTTTTGGAGATGGAATTTATAGAAGTACAAATGGCGGGAAAGCTTGGGAAAATATAGGTTTAAAAGAATCTGAGCATATTTCAAAAATAATTGTACATCCTACTCAGCCCAATATAATTTGGGTAGCTGCTCAAGGTCCATTGTGGAACGAAGGCGGTGAACGAGGTGTTTTTATGACCACCGACGGAGGAAAAAAATGGAAACAAGTTTTAGGAGATAAGGACTGGACTGGTGCAACAGATTTACTCATCGATCCGAGAAATCCTGATGTGCTTTATGCCGCAACGTGGCAACGACACAGAACGGTGGCTTCATACTTAGGTGGTGGTCCAAAGAGCGGAATACATAAGAGTACGGATGGCGGATTAACGTGGACTGAGCTAAAGAGCGGACTTCCAGGAGGACCGATGGGAAAAATAGGCTTAGCTATATCTCCGCAAAAACCAGATGTTCTTTACGCAGCCATCGAGCTAAATCATAGAACAGGTGGAGTATACAGAACCGAAAATCAAGGGGCTACGTGGGTAAAAATGAGTGATGCGGTCGGTGGTGCTACGGGGCCACATTATTACCAAGAAGTATATGCAAGTCCGCACCAATTTGATCGTATTTATCTAGCTAATATCTATTTACTATGTAGTGATGACGGAGGTAAAACTTTTAAAAGTGTAGAAAAAGACCATAAGCATGTAGATAATCATACTGTAGTTTTTAGACCTAACAACCCGGATTATCTGATGGTTGGTACGGATGGAGGGCTATATGAATCATTTGATCTAGGTGATAACTGGCGTCATATGAGCAATTTACCCATTACGCAGTTTTATAAATTAGCGTTGGATGATGCAAGTCCTTTTTACAATATATACGGAGGAACACAAGATAACAATACACAAGGAGGTCCGAGCAGAACGGATGATGCAGGAGGAATTACCAATGCTGATTGGCGAGTAGTTTTGGGTGGAGACGGCCATCAACCGGCTACTGAACCAGGTAATCCTTCTATTGTATATGCACAAAGCCAACAAGGATATTTTAGCAGGGTAGATGTGTCCACCGGAGAGCGTGTTTTTATACAGCCACAACCAGCTGAAGGAGAGGGTTTTGAGCGTTTCAATTGGGATGCCCCTATATTAGTAAGTCCGCACAATCCCAAGCAGATTTACGTTGCATCGCATCGCTTATGGCGTTCAAACGACAGAGGTGATTCTTGGACAGCACTTTCAGGAGATTTAACACGAAATGAAGAGCGGTTTGAACTACCCAT
Source organism: Bacteroidota bacterium (assembly GCA_041164545.1). GTDB lineage: Bacteria > Bacteroidota > Bacteroidia > NS11-12g > UBA9320 > UBA9320. The sequence continues at coordinate 3,966 of JBEAPG010000025.1, read as the reverse complement.
TATGGGCAGGGTTCAAAGTTTTGATAATCCTTACGATGTGTATGCTATGAGTACGTACAATACCATCACGTCTATAAGCGAAAGTCCGAAGCAGCGAGATCTTATTTACATTGGAACCGATGATGGTTTGATTCAGATTACGGAAGATGGAGGCAAGTCGTGGAGTGAAACAAATGTAAAAACGCTGCCTGGCGTTCCCGAGAGAGTATATGTAAATGATATAAAAGCAGATCTACACGATGCAAATACAGTTTACTTGGCATTGGATAATCATAAAACGGGTGATTATAAACCATACCTGTTTGTTAGCACAAACAAAGGAAAATCGTGGAAATCCATTGCTAATAATTTGCCAGAAAATAATTATGTATGGCGCATTGTTCAAGATCACGTTAATCCCAAGTTGCTATTTGTTGGTACAGAGTTTGGTCTGTTTACCAGTCTAGATGCAGGCGAACATTGGTTGCCACTAAAGACGGGTTTGCCCACAATATCCATTCGAGATTTGGCCATACAGAAGCGTGAAAATGATTTAGTCGCAGCTTCGTTTGGGAGAAGCTTTTATGTGCTAGATGATTATAGTTTTTTGAGAAACGTAACAGAAGACATTATTGAAAATGAAGCAAATTTATTTCCTGTTCGTGATGCCTATACATACGTACCCAAGCGATCTGGGAAAGGGAATAATAGCTCTTTAGGTGCCGAGTTTGTAGGAGAGAATCCAGAATTTGGAGCATTGCTTACGTATTATATCAAGGATAATTTTGAAGCACCTTCTTCCGTACGAGCCAAAAAGGAAAAGGATCTAAATAAGAAAGAGTCGGATGTACCTTTTCCTGGTTGGGATGCACTGGAAGCAGAGAAAAATGAGTCTAAACCACAATTTTGGATGGTAATTAAAAACAGTGATGACGTTGTAGTTAATAAATTTATGGTTCCTTCTACTAAGGGATTCCACAGAATAGCTTGGGATTTGCATGAATCTTGGCAAACACCAGTGCGCAAGTATGAGAAACTAGAAGGTAATGACGCAAGAGGTTTTTTGGTGGAGCCAGGCATTTACAAGGCAAGTTTAGTAAAGGTGATGGAAGGTACGGTAGATTGGAGTTCGCCTATGCAAAGTTTTGAAGTTAAGCCTCTACATGAAGGAGCAATCCCGAAAATTGCTAAGGAAGATAGACAAGCTTTTTATACTCGATATACTGCGGCGCAGACAGATAGAAGTGTATTACAAAATAAGTTGAACGAGCAAAAGCGACTTGCTGAAGCCATGAGAGTGGCCCTAAAAAGAGCAAGTACGGAGCTGGGTGGGGTTGATGCGGACTTGGTAGCCATACAAAAGCAGTTTATAGCTATTGATAGAAGTATGAATGGTTATTCCATAAAAGATAAAGTAGGAGAAAAAAATAAGCCAACACTTAATGATAGGATTGGCGCTGCTGGTGGAGTAACGTGGGGAAGTACTTATGGCCCTACCAAAACCGCAATTGAAAGCTTAGATATTGCTGAAAAAGAAATGAGTATTATTAAAGGTCAATTATCAGAAATTGCAGTGAAACTAACGGCGATTAGCGCAGAGCTAGAGGCATTAGGAGCTCCTATAATTTTAGGAAATGATTAGGTGCTGAGGTCGTTTCAAAAGGTAAATTCTAAGGATTAAAAATAAAGCTCTCGAGTGGTTTTGAGTAGAGAATTTCCCTTGCAAAACAAACAAATGAGTACTTTCGCAGCAGCAAAATGAAAGCAGATATCGCTATAGTAGGAGGTGGAATTGTTGGATTAGCTACCGCTTATCACCTTACCAAAAAATATCCAGACAAGAAGGTGGTTGTAATTGAAAAAGAAGCTACCATTGCTCACCATCAAACAGGAAATAATAGTGGTGTAATACATAGTGGATTATACTATAAACCAGGCAGTTTAAAAGCGAAAAATTGCATAGATGGGTACCATTTTCTACTTGATTTTTGTAATCAGCACGATATAAAGTACGACTTATGTGGTAAAGTGGTTGTAGCTACAGAAAAAGAAGAATTGAGCCGATTGCGCGATTTGTTCGATAGGGGAAGAGAAAACGGCTTGGATGGATTGCAAATGCTTAACAAAGAGGAACTAAATGAAATAGAACCTCATTTGAATGGTATACAAGGCATAAGAGTTCCACAGACAGGGATTATAAACTACAAGCAGGTTTGTCAAAAACTAGCACAAGAAATACAAGCAGCGGGAGGCGAAATTTTACTTCATACCGAAGTGAAATCCATAGAGGAGAAAACGGATGAAATACAGATTGTAACCAATAAAAACTTTGTAGAATGCAGCTTGATGGTAAACTGTGCAGGACTTTACTCTGACAAGGTGGCGAGTATGCATTTAGGCAAAATAGATACGCGCATTATTCCATTTAGAGGTGAGTATTTTGAATTAACCACCGAAGCGGAGCACCTTGTAAAGCACCTTATTTACCCTGTTCCAGATCCGGCTTTTCCTTTTCTAGGTGTGCATTTTACACGTATGATTGGCGGTGGGATAGAAGCAGGTCCTAATGCGGTTTTTGCATTTAAAAAAGAAGGATACCATCGTACAGACTTTGATTTTAAAGAGTTTACGGAGAGTTTGATGTGGCCAGGTTTTCAAAAGGTAATGATGAAATATTGGAAGACGGGGTTGGGTGAAATGTACCGCTCATTTTCTAAGAAGGCATTTACAAAAGCGCTACAACGTCTTATTCCAGAAATAAAAGAAGAGCACTTGGTAGCTGCACCAGCAGGCGTAAGGGCACAAGCCTGTGACAGAACCGGTGGATTATTGGATGATTTTAAATTGGTAACAGAAAAGCGCGCAATACACGTGATTAACGCACCAAGTCCAGCTGCCACATCTAGCTTGAGCATTGGTAAAACCATTTCTGAAATGGTGGATTTGTAAAAACGATCTAAAGATAAACTACCAGTCGCTTCTTGCAAACAGTATATAATCTGTTGCTGGTGGCTTAAGTCCTAACTGCGTAGCTTTGCTTGCAATCTGACCACGATGATAACTCGAGTGATTTACAACGTGGTGCATTATATCTTTAATGGAGTTGGTAAACAACGCATTTTGGGAATTGGTATACGAAATTACCTTACTCAAGTCTACACCAACTATAATATCCATTGATTGATTGTAGTTGGTGGTGTTTATACTTTCCCAAGTGCTAGGCTCTAACACTTGCCAAGGAGATATTTCCGGAACTTTACTAACAATCCTTTCATTCCAAATGTGTTGGGCATTCAGTATATGACTAAGTAACGTATAACCTTCGTCAAAGGGATGCTCCAATAAAAAATTAATATACTTTTTATTGGTTAAGTAGTTATACTTAAGCAGTTTATCCATTGGGTTAGCTAATGGCAAATTAACTAACTTAGGGTTAGCCAGCAAAAAAAATGTATATTAGATTTATGTAAAATTTATAACAGAACCGCCGTAAAATAAATAGCGATAGCAATGACCATAAACACTTTCATAGCTGTTCCTGCTATAAATCCTAGGAAGGAACCTTTTGCAGATTGTATGGCTACTTCATTGCTTTGTCCTGCATTTTTTTCGCCAACATAAGCGCCAACTGCTGGGCCTAGCAAAATGGCAATAGCCCCTATTCCTGCCGTAAAAAAGGCCAATAATGCCCCTACTACTAATCCAATAGTGCTGCCTCTAGAACCTGCTTTTGTGCCTCCAAATTTCTTTGTACCCCATATAGGCATTAGATAGTCTACTGCAGTAATTAATGCGGTAATTATTCCTAAAGCTATAAGCCAGACGTAATTATTATCAGCCATTTCAGAACGTGAAGATGTATTAACTAAAAGAAGGAGAAGAGCAATATAAGAAAGGGGTGGGCCTGGTAGCGCTGGCAATATGCTCCCAATGAATCCAATGAGGATAAGAATAATTCCTACTACAATTATGGCTATTTCCATAATA
>JBEAPG010000024.1:0-11638 GCA_041164545.1 Bacteroidota bacterium | reverse complement strand
TGAGCCTAGATTATCAGCCCAATGGTTTGTTGATATGCAAAAATTCATGGTTGATTTTCCTGAAGTTTTAGATGTTGTTCTGAAGGATGAAATAAAATTTCATCCAGCAAAATTTAAAAATACATACAAGCACTGGCTTGAAAACATAAAGGACTGGTGCATTTCCAGACAGCTTTGGTGGGGACATAGAATACCTGCTTGGTATACGCCAGATGGTGAAATTATTATAGCAAAAACCGCAGAAGAGGCCATACAGAAGGTTGAAAATAAAAAATGGGAACTTAGCGACCTACGCCAAGATGAGGATGTTTTGGATACGTGGTTTAGCAGCTGGCTTTGGCCTATTTCTGTTTTCGATGGTTTTGAAGATAAAGGCAAAGAAGAATTGGAGTATTATTATCCTACTTCAGACCTCGTAACTGCGCCAGATATTATTTTCTTTTGGGTAGCCCGAATGATTATGGCAGGATATGCTTTCGAAGGCAAACAACCGTTTAAAAATGTTTATTTTACGGGAATAGTGCGTGATAAACAGCGACGCAAAATGAGTAAATCATTAGGCAATAGTCCAGACCCTTTCGAATTAATGGCCAAATATGGAACAGACGGTGTGAGAATGGGACTTATGCTAAGTGCTCCGGCGGGTAATGACTTGTTATTTGATGAATCGGCTTGTGAGCAAGGCAGAAATTTTTGCAATAAGCTATGGAACTCATTTCGCCTCATAAAAGGTTGGGAGGTGACAGAAAATAGGCCTGAATATTATCAAAAATATGCTGATATCGCCCACGATTGGATGGGTGCTCAAATCAGTACTTCTGTTTCAAAAGTACACGCCTATTTCGAGGACTTTAAAATATCAGATGCACTAATGGAGTTGTATAAACTCACAAGAGACGAGTTTAGCGCTTGGTACTTAGAAATGATTAAGCCACCCTATGGCGACCCAATCCCTGAACAGGATTTGCAACAGGTAAAAGATCATTTTGATAAAATATTAAGGTTACTTCACCCTTTTATGCCTTTCATTACTGAAGAATTGTGGCAAAATTTAGAATCCAGAAATAAAGAGTTTATTAACCTCAAAGATTGGCCTAATGCGGAGTCATTTTCTTCTACGCTCAACGAAAATGTGCTAAAATTAATTTCAGAAATAAGAGCCTTACGAAATGAAAATGGCATTTCGCCAACAAAGGTTCCAGCTAAAATTGGATTTCAGAAGGGAAATTCACAAGATTACATATCAGCTCAAGGAATTATTGAAAAACTAGCCAATGTCTCAGATTTTTCAGACAGACCATTTGACAAAGGATTTAAGATACTAGTTGGCACGGATGAAATAACAGTTGAGTTTGATGGATTTGAGGAAAAAGTTGATATTGAAGCCATTGAAAAAGAAATCAAACGATTACAAGGCTTTTTAATTGGAATTGATAAAAGGTTGAGCAATGAAAAGTTCATTGCAAATGCAAATGAAGAAGTAATTGAAAAAGAGCGACAAAAAAAGGCAGACACCTTAAGTAAGATTGCTAGTTTACAAAATCAATTGAACTAATCTTCATCATCTGAATCTGTTCTTTGCACTATTAAATAGTCATTGATATAGCGTTCTACTGTCGACTTATTATTGGTGACATAGTGCTTGTATTGCGAATACAAGTCTACATTAAAGAGATTAATAAGTACATAAGGTGTAAGCAGTCCTTTTTCCTCCATTTCTCTTGCATAGTCCAACTCAGGTGTGTCCTCTGGTTTGGTGTTTTCAAGCATTTTTTTCCAGCAGTGTACTTCTAAATATTGATTTGGATTGCTAGCATTAATAGCAATACCATTTGTATCGTAGCTTTCTTTGGCTTCTTCCCCAGCCGCGTCGTAGAAACTAAAGTACGTCATATCCTCAAAAAAGTTTTCACGCCTTGACTCATTTACGGTTTTGGCTATGGTAGCTTTGCGTAAAACCCAGTTTCTGTCAAGTTTTGAAGTCCCGATATCTTCGAGCACATTGTAAATTTTTATAAACATTCCTTCTTCTGGGTATATGAGTAAACTCTGCTTTAACACGTCTAATGCCTGTTCCTTTTCACCTTTGTTATCCAAAGCATCTGCTAAATACTTAACAGGCTCCAATAATCCAGGTCGCATTTCCATCGCCTTACGAAAGTACTCGGCTGCTTTACCATAATACTCCATTGCGTAATACGAATCACCTAAATACAAGACTGCTTTGTAATTGGTGCTATCCTCTTCTATCGCTTTTTGATAATATCCAATTGCTCGTTCATAGTTTTTTGCGCTAAATTCTCCTTCTGCTTTTTCAAAATATGCCATAGATTTTCCGTTTACTTTAGCTTGCATATCAAGCTTTCTATCTATGTAGTAATTTCTCATAATGATTGAAGACTCAGCATTATATGGCGAATACATCGAAGCATCATTTACAGCGTTAAGATAATCCCACTTGGGTTTTTCCATTACATACATCACTGCTTTTCGTAAGAGTATTGCCAATGAATCATTTTCACTCTCTATGGTAAAGTTGGGCATTGGTTTATAGTTTTCTTCGTAGTTTTTATACCAAATATCCTGATAGTATTTCCATAACTTTTCATTCAGTGGATTGATTTGCAAAACTGCTTTTACATAATTTGCCGACTCTTCGTACTTCTTTTTTTTAGAGTATTTATTAGCTTTCTTTATATTTTTCTGACTCGTTTTGTCCAATTGTGCATCAGCACTTATTGAAAATCCAATTATTAAAAATACAAGCGTTAGACTTTTAAATTTCATTTATCTATCTTTTTCGGCTATTCATTTCAAAAATAGCCTATTTAAATCAACATCTCCTTATTTTTGACCACATTTTGGGAGTAATTAAAAAACTGCACTGGCTATTTCTTAAAACTTTTGTAGGCCCTTTTATTGGTACATTTTTTATTGCCTTGTTTTTGCTTCTAATGCAAACCATTTGGAAGTATTTAGAAGACTTAGTGGGTAAAGGTCTTGAAATCTCAATCATCCTTGAGTTTATTTTCTATTTTGCTATTCACTTGATTCCACTGGCTCTACCACTTGCAATTTTACTATCCAGTATAATGGTTTTTGGGAATATGGCAGAACGCTATGAATTGGTTGCAATAAAATCGGCTGGCGTATCACTGCTGCGGGCTATGATTCCTGTATTTATTATAAGCATTGGTTTAGCAATTACGGCTTTTTATACAGCTAACAATCTTATTCCTAAAGCCAATTTAAGTTGGGGGGCTTTGCTCTATGATGTCACGCAAAAGAAGCCTGCAATGAATATCGTAGATAATGTTTTTTTTAAGGACATAGACGGATATGCAATAAGAGTAGGGAAAAAACACGATGATAATCAGACGATTGAAGATATAATTATATATGTAGATGATAGACGTCACGTAGGCAATAACAACATATTAGTGGCTAAAAAAGGGAAAATGACCATTGACGATGATAAGCAGTATATGACTTTATTTTTGGAAGATGGAAAACGCTATCAAGAAATGGTAGATGACCCAAAGTACAATCGCACGATGCCTCACAACATTATGCAATTCAAAACCTATAATCTGACCATAGACCTTAGTGAATTGCAACTAAACCGGACCGATAAAGAACGTTTTTCTGAAGACCACAGAATGCTGAATATTGATGAATTAGATGTAAGAATAGATTCTCTAGATCGATATATTGCCAAGAAAAAAGGAAGATTAATGCGTTATATTGAACCTTACTTTTATAGTCGCGTGGATACAATAAATATTTCAGACACTGCTGTTTATAAACGTTTTAACCATCTTCTAGCCCTAAAAGACCAGCAAAATAAACCACCTCAAACTGATACTGCTTCTACAAAAAATGTTAAGTCCCCTTTAGCCATATTTAAGAAAGAAGAACGGGAGATAATTTCAAAAGAAGCTTCCGAATTTGCCAAGCTGGAAAAAGAAAAAGTAATTGATCGAGCGGTTCAAAATGCAAATAATGTTAAACGCATTAGTTTTAATAATATAGATGATACGGATAATCAATTTGAATTAAGATCTAAATATCTTGTGGAGTGGCATAGGAAATATACACTCGCGGTGTCTTGTATTCTTTTGTTTTTTATTGGTGCACCATTAGGAGCGATTATAAAAAAAGGAGGATTTGGAATGCCACTTGTAGTTTCCTTACTCCTATTCATCGTCTATTATGTCTTAAATGTTTTTGGAGAAAAATTGGTAAAAGAAGGCCAAATTAATTCCATTGCTGGAATGTGGTTAAGTACATTTATCCTTTTTCCTTTAGCCATTTTCTTAACCTACAAGGCAAGTACAGATTCAAAACTATTTGATGCCGATTTTTACAATCGTCTACTTCGATTTTTCAAAAAGAAATGAGAATACTTCAAATTTCGAATAGAGTTCCTTGGCCTTTAAATGAAGGAGGAGCACTCGGTATTTATAATTATACACGCTCTTTTTCACTCCTCGGGCACGAGGTAACTTTATATTGCTTGGATGGTTTAAAGCACAATACACCAGTACAAGAAGCAACTGAAGAACTGAGCAAATTTGCCAAGGTTTACATACACCCGATAAATACCGATATTGTAGCTGCAGATGCGTTTAAAAGCTTACTAGCCAATGAGTCATATAATGTAAAACGATTTTACAATGCCATTTTTGAAGAGGAGCTCATTTCATTATTACAATCTCAGAATTTTGATGTAGTGCAAATGGAAGGCACTTTTACAGGTCCTTACATTGATACCGTTAGAAAACATTTTAGGGGTCTTATATCACTGCGTATGCATAACGTAGAATACGAAATTTGGGAAAGGCTAGCTAAAAACGAGAAAAATCCACTTAAAAAAGTGTACTTGAATAGGCTAGCGAGTCAATTAAAAAACTATGAGAAAGACTTGCTAAAAAAAGTAGATGTGGTTGTCCCAGTAACTCCAGATGATGAAGAAAAATTCAAGAAAATTGCTCCTTCAATAAAAAGCTTTGTTTCGCCTGCGGGTATAGACCTCTCCTACTGGAAATGTATTCCTGCATCAAGCTTCACTCAATGGTACCACATTGGATCAATGGAGTGGCACGCAAATAAGGAGGCTGTAGATTGGTATCTTAATTCCATTCACGACATAATGATTAAGGCTACCTCCAACTATAAGTTACATCTTGCAGGAAAGGGATTAGATCAAATTAATTATGAATCGATCAAGAGATTAGACACTCATAGCAATGTTCCAAGTGCATATGAATTTGTAAAAGATAAAGACGTTTGTGTAGTCCCCTTAAAAAGTGGAAGTGGTATTCGTGTTAAAATACTGGAGGCTATGGCTGCAGGTAAATTAGTGGTAAGCACAACTATTGGAGCTCAAGGCATTTCATACAAAACTGGAGAGCACCTTCTTATTGCAGATACGCCTTCAGAATTCAACGCAATTCTTAAAAAACTTATAAATAATGAGATCAATGGGTCTCAAATCATTGAAAATGCGAGAGCGCTAATCGAAAAGTCGTATAGCACCGATGCTATTACGGCAAGGCTGATTTCTTTCTACGACGCGGTAATAAAACAATAAAAAAAATGGGCAACTTGTTAAGCTGCCCATTTTTTTTTGTAAGAGCGATTATTTCTTAATCTACAGTTATTTCTTTTATTTTTCCGTAACCTAGATTATTAAGACCATCACGTATTTTGTACGCGTGACCAACTACAATTATTACCATATTCTCAGGTTTTAGACTCGATTTTGCAACGGCATTGACATCAGCTACAGTCATAGCATTTATCATCTTTGCTTGTTGTGTTGTATAATCTTTAGGTAAGTCATAATCTGCAATATTGCTTAAGAAACTTAATTTTTGAAATGGCGTTTCATAATCTAAAGCCTCACTAAGTGTGATAGAAGCTTTCGTAAAATTCAGTTCTTCTTGTGTTATACCTCCGTTTACATATCCTTTTATCTCTTTCATCAGTTCAGATATAGCACTATCGGTAGCTTCTTTCTTAATCTCAGAAGAAAACTGATAAACACCATAATGTTCATTTCCACTAAAAGATGAACGAGCACCGTAGGTATAACCTTTATCTTCTCTAAGATTTAAATTGATACGGCTATTAAATGCTCCACCAAGAGCAAAATTCATAACAGTAGATTTAAAATATTCCCCGTTATAGTCATACTTGTTAGAAGGGAAACCGGCTAATACAGTACTCTGCGCTGCATAGGGCTTATCTATCAAATAAATAGTTGTGCTTTCTGGCATTTTTAGTGCCGGCATAGCAGGTACGACAACGTTTTTATTCTTCCAGTTTTTCAAAAATGCTACCTTGGCTAAGGCATCCGTCTGAGATATGTCACCAGATATCACAAGCGTGCTAATATTAGGAGAATAAAATCTCTCATAGAATGATTTGATATCATCTAAGCCAATTTTATTTAATGATTTATAATCACCATAGTAATAGTTTTCAAGTACAGTACCTTCATACAAAAGTTTACCCCAGGCTTTTCTTGCCATAACTCCTGGATTTGATTTTTGACTTTGTAAATTATCAATCAATTGTTTTTTGATACGCTTGAAGTCAGCTTCATCAAATCTCGGCTCGAATAAAGCATCTTTAAGAAGCGCCAGCGTTTGATCTACATTTGAAGAAAGTGAACTCACGAAAACGGTTGTTCCAGTATTACTCGAATTGAACGAAATACTGCTTCCTAGTTTCTCTAACTCTCGGGTAAATTGCTCAGTAGTAAGATTTTTAGTACCTTCACCCATTAACGCAGCGGTAAACATTGATGTTCCTGTATTGATTTTTTTATCTGCTTCCAACAATTGTCCGCCTTTCATTTCTATGTAGAAATAAACCAATGGTGATTCTTTTGATTCGGTTCCAATGATTTTAAGTCCATTATCAAATTTTGAAGTATAAAAATCAGGTAAAGTAAAAGCCTTTGCAGCCGGAATTGTTGGCTTTACTGATCTATCAAAATCATCTTTTGGTGCTTTATATTCTAAGCCAACATATTGTTTATCAATGCTCTTTGGCTCATTCCCGTGAGGATTTATACTTTTAGGTGTATCATCATCTTCAGCTCTACTTTGCTCACGTTCTACACGGATAATTACAGCTTTTCTGTTTTTAATGTACTTATTATATACATTTATTACGTCTTGTTTAGTCACTGCATTATAACGGTCAATATCATTTTGAAGATTGTAGCCATTTCCTTTCATCATATTATAATGACTTAAAACTTCAGCTTTAGAATCCACACTATTCAACTGACTATACGAAGATCTTAATATCTGACTTTTAATGATTTGCAAATCTTCATCGGTTACTCCTCGTGTTTCAAATTCTGCAATTGAAGCTCTGATTTTGTCTTCTAAATCTTTAAAACTTAAACCTCCAGCCATTTCTGGAGCCGTAACTGCTTGTATACCGAAGAAACCACTTAGTTCTAGGGCTGAATGTGAGGCACCAACTTGAAGTGCCTCTTCTGTTTTTTCTAGGTTCTTGTATAAGATAGAATTGTTTCCACCTCCGATAATTTCAGCAAGTATATCCAACGCTGCTTCATCTGGATGAAACTCTTGTACCGTTGGAAAAGCGAACATTGTTAATGGAGCATAAATATTATCTGTAGTTGTTACATAAAGATCCATTGAAATTTGTGGCTTTTTAGGATACATTGGCCTTACATCCGGACATTTTTGAATTCCTCCAAAATATTTTTCAACCCATTTTTTAACATCCTCAGGATTTACATCTCCTGAAACTACAACAGTAGCATTGTTTGGACCATACCAGCGTAAAAAGAAATTACGCAAGTCTTCATACGTGGCAATATCTAAATCATCTACAAAACCAATTGGCGTCCACTCATAAGGATGGTTAGCATATAAAGATTTGAATAAAATCTCATTTACAATTCCATATGGCTGATTATCATAGCGTTGACGCTTCTCATTTTTAACAGCATCTCGTTGGTTTTCAAACTTCTTTTGGGTAAATCCTTCTAGTAACGTTCCCATTCTATCTGCTTCTAGCCATAGCATGGTTTCGGTAAGATTGCTCGGTGCAGTTTGGTGGTATACGGTTTTATCAAAAGAAGTATATGCGTTATTTGTTCCACCTGATTCGCTTATTATTTTGAAATGCTCCTCATCTGCAACGTTTTTTGAACCTTGAAACATCATATGCTCAAAGAAGTGGGCAAACCCACTATTTCGAATACTTTCTCTAGCACTACCTGCATGGTACGCCACTTCTACATTTACAATAGGATCAGAATGATCTTCATGTATAATTAATGTTAAATCATTTACGGGTAAACGATACTTAACATACGGAATAATAATTTTACCTGGTTCAACATCTACTTTCTCAACTAATTCGAATGAGCTTTGCCCCACTACCATCATTGAAATCAGTGATAAACTAAAGAATAAAAGCGTTTTTTTCATTTGTTACATTTAAGATGACAAAAGAAGCAAATAATGTTTTTTTGAGAGTACTTATATCGATGAATATAAGTTGCAATTGGTTAGAACCTACCTAAAACTTGTACAGTTTGTAGTTGCCAGCTTTGTTGGTCAATGCATTCCACTTTGGAATAACTTCTTCTCTTTTTTTGGTTAATGCACTCATTATTGCATAACATCCAGCGTGATAAACAATTTGAGGTGATTCAAAACCATTTAATTCTGAGTTAAGAAGCATACTACTTGCATCTATAAATGAATTATAATTGGTAATAGCTACATAGTATGTATTCGCATAATCTGGTGTTAAACTGCCAGCTATATTTCCCATTGAATCCAACATATAAAAATCAGAATACCGAACCGATACTATGCTGTCAGAGAAAAACAATACTTTACGCAAACTATCCAAAAGATATGCATTTTTACTGATTAACTGCAACTTTTCTAATTCCAGTTTGGTGTTGACCTGCGAAAGTTCATCTATCGATTGCTTTAGCTTATAGTTCTCAACTGTTTTAGCTGTAACTTGATTGCTTATTTCTGTCAAAGAATCTACTTGCAATTCTAATCGTTCTATCCAATTCAAATCATATTCAATCCTCCTTTGAAAATCGCTAATTGATTGCTTGGTTTGCTTTGATTGATACGCATTGAAATTGATTCCCACTCCCAATTGATGCCTGAAATTATATCTAAAATCTTCGGATAAACTTACACCATATGTATTTGAATATATGATCGAAGCATAGTTATTTACTTTTACATCTACTCCATATCCTAAATTTAAATTTGTTGTAAGTCTAGAAGCGTCAAAATCTTTTAAGTCTGGTATTACATTAAATGCATATCCAATTAATAAAAGTGGCTGAATTCGTTTACCCTCGAAAATACTGTAAGCACCATTTAGATCCACTTGATGAAAAGCAGCATTTTTGGTTGAGAAGGCGTTATAAGTCAAGTCATCAATCCAGGCTAGGCCATAACCTGCTGATATTCTAACTTTCGGTTTAACTAAAAAATAAACGTTTAAACCCGCGCCTTTGCAGAAAGCATCATTTTTATCACTAATCTTATGGCTACCGGAATCGTAAAAAGTATGACTCTTTACGTATGGATGAAAGATTAAGTTTTCGGTAATTTGACCAAATCCCTTATTAGAAAGAATAACTAATGATAATAGTAATAAACGGGATATTCGCACAGCTCTTTTTTTAAAAGTTGCAAATCTACACTATTCTACACTTAGCCACGCACTTGCGTAGCCTTCTTTTCTAACCTGCTCCATTATTTGTAATCCTTTTGCCTTATCCTTTCCGGCATATACCCCTACCCTAAAGTAACCATTGGGCTGCAAAAGAATCATTGCATCAGGATAATCTTTCTTCATTTTATTTAACCAATTCCTTGTAGACTCAATATTATTGCTCGACCAAGTTATTACATAATAATTCTTATCCTCAGGAATTTCTGGGTCGATGTTTGGCTCCTTATTTACTGGAACCTCCTTATATTTAGGGGGTTCGGGATTTTCAACTTCTTTTTCTGGTTCTTGCTCTTTATCACTTCCTGCAGCTAATTGTTTTTTAAGAGCTAAAATTTCCTCGTCTTTGCTTTTTTGAAGTTGATAAATTCTGAGAAGTAGCTCTTGCTCTCGGTTCTTAGAAATGGTTGTATTTTCTCCTGCGTTTCTCAATGCTTCCAAATCCAATTGCAGTTTTTCCAGCTCTGCTCTTTGCTCCACAACTATTTTCTGTAGGCTATCTGATTCAATATTATTAGGTAGATCAGCTAACGAAGGACAGCCATCAAACTCTTGCAAACCAAATAAGTTAGGACATTTATCAAGAACATTTACAATTCCATCCTTGTCCGTATCTTCCGATTCTGTATTCTTTGGCTTTTGCTCATCAAATGCGCCTAAACTCTGCGTTAGACCAAATCTATATTGCATATGAGTATTGAAATCAGAACTCAATTTTTGATCTAAAACAGTTTGCAATTGAATATGCGTTCGCTCACTCAGTTTTATGTTCAAACCAAACCCATATTGATTCAGAAATAAGAGTTCATTTTCATTATAATCAGCTAGTTTGGGAATATAATCCATTCTATAACCAAATGTGAGGTAGGGTGCAATTCTTGGATTTTCTTTTATTATTCGACCGTTATTTAGTTTAAAAAATAATGCTGCATCGACACCCAAAACGTATGCTCTATCTACAAACTCTTCTCTAATGTTTTGATTTAAAATAAATCCATTGGATAAGCCTGCATTCAGCATCCAACTACGTGATAGTTTTCTTTGGTATGCTATACGTGTTGACTGTGAAAGTGAGCTGTCAAAAGCAAAAAATTTATTATCAAGTAATACTACATTGTAGTCTGTAAATGACTGATACAATCCAATGCTATTTTTACGCAATGGATCTTGCGAGAAACTATTAAAGAAGAGCGAGACCAAAAACAAGGTCAATATGTAGTGTTTGGATAGCATTTATTAATCAATAGCTGTTCAAAAATAAATAAGCTGACGTAGTAGTCTTAACATTAGGCACGAATATAATGCCCATTCAACGAAAAACGAAGTGTAATTAGTACACTACTTTACAATCACGTTAATGGAGTTTGCCCATTTCTCGCCATAAGAAACGTGCATTCCATCTGCAAACTGCAATGTAAGTTTGTAATTGCCAGGCAAAAGGCTAATCGAATCACTAGTTTGACCTCCACCATAGTGAATGTGGGTAGAATCAGCTACTATAATTATTCCTTCAGGAATTGCATTATCGTTAATAAGAAGATGATGATGACCAACTCCAGGTTTTGGCTCACCTTTAGGCTCTACAATCATGCCTTTTACGCCCATTTCCAGTAAAAAAGGAGACGTTAATGTATCTCCATCATTGATATTTACAAAGCTAACTCCTCCTTGCACTGTAGTTTCGGCGGTATTCTCAGATTCAGAAGACTCCGAAGAAGAAGGTGAACAAGCAGTGAAATAAACGAACAATGAAGCTAAAAGTATGATATTTTTCATTTTGAATAATTTGGAGAAAAAAAAAAGGGTGGATGATGGGGCTCGAACCCACGACCCTCGGTACCACAAACCGATGCTCTAACCAACTGAGCTACAG
>JBEAPG010000023.1:0-11754 GCA_041164545.1 Bacteroidota bacterium | reverse complement strand
GAGATGCAGAAAAATGGGGCAAGCCACTGCAAGCCTTGTTGGGAGCATTAGAAGCACAATTGGAATTCGAAACAGCGGCTATTGGAGGTAAGGATTCTATGAGTGGCACCTTCGAAAATATCAGCGTGCCGCCTACACTTATTTCTTTTGCTTGTGCAGCCGGAGAGCTAAAAAACATCATCTCACCCGAGTTAAAACGAGCTGGAAATAACCTGTATATATTCAAGCATCAGCCAGTTGCAGAAGGAGTACCAAATTATAATCAACTGAAAGAAGCATTTACCCAAATTCACAAACTGATAAAATTGAACAAAATAGTATCTGCCCAAACCATAAAAGAAGGCGGATTGGCAAGTGCTTTGTTCAAAATGGCGGTAGGTAATGGCCTTGGAGCAGAAGTGGAATTTGCTACTGATGCATTTAATCCGCAAATAGGCAGTTTAATTCTGGAAACTACAGTAGAAATCGACGGATTTGAGAGACTTGGTAAAGTAACGAATGCCGGTTTAAAAATAAATGAAGTCACTTTCGATTTACACGAACTTTCCCAAGCTTGGGAAGGCACATTGGAATCTATTTTTCCAAGTAAAACTAAGCATATCGCTAATGAAACTAATTTTGTTGTTAATGAGGACACGAACAAAAACGACTCAAGCAAACAACCAAGAACCAATAACAAACAGCCATTAACACCAACTGTATTCATACCCATCTTTCCGGGCACCAATTGTGAGTATGAAAGCGAGCAAGTTTTTGAGCAAGCAGGAGCAAAAGTGACAACTGCCTTATTTGCCAATCAAACTGAGCAACAAATAGAATCGTCAATTGCTAGCTTCGAAAAAGAGATAAATGAAGCCCATATAATGATGATTCCAGGAGGATTTAGTGCAGGAGATGAGCCAGATGGTTCGGCTAAGTTTATCGTATCCGTTCTGAAAAATCCGAGAATAAAAGCAGCGGTACACGCATTGCTAAAAAGAGGAGGATTGATGTTGGGCATTTGCAATGGTTTTCAGGCCTTGGTAAAATCCGGATTACTACCCTATGGAGAAATCCGCGATTTGGACGAAAGCAGTGCAACGATGACGTTTAACAACATAGGACGACACATTAGTCAAACAGCCAAAGTACGTGTGATTTCAGATAAAAGCCCGTGGCTTAAGGGTATGAAAGGTGAGCAATTTATTATTCCATTCTCGCACGGTGAAGGCAGATTTTATGCTTCGGATGAAATGGTTGCCAACCTGGCTGCCAACGGACAAATCGCTACACAATACATAGATGATGAAGGCAATATTGCCCTCAACATGCCGCATAATCCAAATGGTTCGGTGCACGGAATAGAAGGCATAACCGATGCTACAGGACAAATTTACGGTAGAATGGGCCACCCCGAAAGATACCGCGAAGGCCTGATGAAAAACATTCCCGAAATAGCCTTTATGGATATTTTTAAGAATGGGGTGGAATGGTTTACCGGTAACACGAAGTAAACATTTGGCTAACAGGCATTTCTTACAATTGAACTAGTTTTATCATTTCTATAATGAAGTTGGTGCTGATATATCTTGGAGTGTGCCTTGGGGTTTTTCTAGAAGGTGAAATGGTAATGCTCTCCTCTGTTATCGCAGCTCGTCAAGGCTATTTGCAGCTATGGTTGGTAGTACCTTTGGGTATGCTTGGCACTTTTATCTCAGATTGCTTTTATTTCTTTTTGGGAAGAAAAAAAGGTAAAAAATGGATTGAGAAAAGGCCAAAACTAAAGAAAAGAGCAGGTTACATTCATGCCAAAATTGAACGCTACCCTTTACTAATCTTCATCCTTTATCGTTTTGCTTATGGCCTGAGGACACTCGCTCCAATAGTAATCGGTACGAGTGAAACAAAAGCAAGTCGTTTTCTATTGTTTAGTAGTAGAAGCATTCTTCTATGGGCTGTTGTTTATACCACACTGGGATATGCTTTTGGTGAAATAATAAAAAAGTATCTGAATGAAATTCAACATGTCGAATATTACGTCATAGGCGGTTTGATAATAGTAGGATTGACCATTGCAGCGAACTATTATCTCAAACCCAAAATCCGTCTAAGAAAATCTATTACGAGCTAACTCTCTCGCCGAAGTAATAACGCGGAATTTGGGTTAAAAACGAAGCGTTACAAAAATTAACAATGATTGCAAATTAAGGAGTTTCATTTACAGCGTTCTTAGGATAAAAGGAACACGAAGCAACTCATATTTACATCAAACTCTTCTTCATTTCAAAATGTGGTATTCCCACCTCATAAAACACCTCCGAAGTAATTTCGTAGCCCAATTTCAAATAGAATCCTTTGGCGTACTCACGTGCGTGCAGTAAAATGAAATTCATTCCATTTTGCTTTGCATATTCTTCCAAAGCAACAACCAATGCTTTTCCATATCCTTTCCCGCGAACTTCTTCGGATGTAGCCATTTGCCGAAGCTTGCCGGTAGCTTGCTCATAAGTCGGAACCAATATTACAACACCAACCACCATTTCATTTTCTAACGCCACAAAATGAATTTGATTCTCTTCGTCGCTCAAGTCTTCCTCAAACAGGTTTAAACCAAGCGGTTTTCGCAGTTCAGCATCTCTCAGTTTGAGTGACTTTTGATACCATTCAGAATTATAAACTGCAATTTCGATTTTCATCAATTTAAGTTTATTCGTGCGCCAAATTCGAGCATTGTACCTGTAAAGATGTCCGTACGATCATATAACCGACTAAAAATCAAATGAAAGTCCACCACATCAGCACTTGTAATACCAACCTGACCAAATACACGATGTCCATAATATTCGTTCACACGTACCAGATATCCGCCTTTTAGATAAACCGGTTGATTATTCAGTTGTTTCTCGCCAGAAAACCCAAACTCCATATGCCCAAATGATTGTCTTATGGTATCATAAACACCTGGATCTATTGTCAAAATATTCCCTCCAATATGTACTTTCATGAATCCCCCAAATTCAAGTTTTGGGGAAATCACAAATGCGTGTATCGGTGTGTTGTTTAAGACTAGATCTGTTTTTAGGCTCCCAGCAGAAATAGCTAAATTTACATCAAATTTCTCTTTTTTCGACAAGTCAATTTCTTGACTAAAACTAACAAATGAAGAGATTAAAAATAAAGTACATACCAGCCATTTCATAAAGCTTACTGCTAAAATAAACCTTTCTTGCTTTGTGCATCTACTACAGCAAGATTTATCATATTCACTATTTCGCGAATAGAACTACCCAATTGAAGCACATGAACGGATTTTCTGAAACCAAGTAAAATTGGCCCAATGGCTTCAGAAATTCCTAGACTTTGCACCATTTTGTAGGCAATGTTTCCAGAAGACAAACCCGGAAATATGAACACGTTTGCATTTTCTGCGCCTAACTTACTAAATGGAAAAAGATCTTGCCTTAACTCAGCGTCTAATGCCGTATTGGCCTGCATTTCACCATCAATAATCATCTCTGGTTTTGTTCTATGAAAATACTCAACAGCAGCCTGAACCGCACTTACTGTTTCCCCTTTTGCAGAGCCAAAATTGCTGTAACTTAACATGGCAATACGAGGCGTAACTTGCAGCTTGCTCACCATTTTATTTGTCAAGTTTACAATATCAATTAAATCTTTTGTGTTTGGATTTATATTGACAGTCGTATCTGCAAAAAAGAGAGGCCCTTGTTTACTTAAGATAATGTACATCCCAGCTACCTTATCGGTTCCTTCTTCTTTTCCTATAATTTCAAGGGCTGGACGAATGGTGTCAGGATAATTACTGTTTTGTCCAGCAATAAAAGCATCTGCTTCTCCAAGCTCTACCATCATATTTCCAAAATAGGTACGCTGTCTCATTTTGCGCGTAGCTTGATGAAGTGTCAGGCCTTTTCTGCCTCGCTTTTGGAAATAGTATTCGCCATACTTATTGGTGATTTCTGGACTTCTACTCGGGTCTATAATTTGACAATCGAGCAGATTCAAATTCATTTCGGTAATCAATGATTTTACGTGATCTTCAAAACCAAGTAAAATCGGTATGCAGCTACCTTCTTCTCTAGCCACGCTGGCCGCCTTTAGTATTTTTGGATTGTCTGCTTCGGCAAATACTACTCGCTGCAGGTTTTGTTTGGCTCTCAATGAAACCCCGCGTAAGAATCGGTTATCCAATCCCATTCGCTTGCGCAATTCTAGTTTATATCCTTCCCAATCCGTTATATTGTGTTTGGCTACACCACTTTCCATTGCTGCTTTGGCAACCGCAGGCGCTACTCTTGTAATTAATCTCGGGTCAAGCGGTTTTGGAATAATGTATTGTCTGCCAAATTGCATATCTGGCTCATTGTAAGCGATAAGCACGCCGTCAGGCACAGGTTCTTTAGCTAATTCTGCCAGCGCTCTTACTGCTGCAAGCTTCATTTCCTCGTTTATGGCGGTTGCTCTAACATCTAGCGCACCTCTAAAAATAAATGGAAATCCGAGTACATTATTTACTTGGTTTGGATAATCAGAACGGCCAGTAGCCATAATGATGTCTTCGCGAGAGGCAATCGCCTTGTGATATTCAATTTCTGGATTTGGGTTAGCCAATGCAAAAACAATTGGGTTTGCGGCCATAGATTGCAGCATTTCAGGAGTTACTACATCAGCCTTAGAAAGTCCAACAAAGACATCTGCATCTTTCATTGCATCTTCCAATTGGTGAAAATCCAATGAAGTGGCAAAGTAAGACTTGTTTTCATCTAGGCCTCCTCTGTCTTGTCGGATTACACCTTTGCTATCCAACATCAGAATATGCTCTCTTTTTACCCCAACGGATTCAAACAAACGACCACATGCAATGGCACTTGCACCTGCACCATTTATCACCATTCGGATTTCTCCAATCTTCTTTTCTGCAATTTCAAGTGCATTGAGAAGCGCAGCAGAACTTATGATTGCTGTTCCGTGTTGATCATCATGCATCAAAGGAATATTCATTTCTTCCTTCAATCGTTGTTCAATTACAAAACTCTCAGGCGCTTTTATATCTTCCAGGTTTATACCTCCAAAAGTGGGCTCGAGTGCTTTAACCACTCGAATAAATTCTTCAGGATCGGTGGCATCTACTTCTATGTCAAAAACATCTATATCAGCAAAAATTTTGAAAAGCACTCCCTTTCCTTCCATAACCGGTTTGCTGGCAAGTGGCCCCAAGTCTCCCAGTCCTAAAACTGCGGTACCATTACTAATTACAGCCACTAAATTGCCTTTGGCCGTATATTTATACGCATCTTGTGGATTTTTGGCAATTTCTTCACAAGGATCTGCAACCCCTGGAGAATAGGCTAAACTTAAGTCTCTTTTAGTTTGAGTTGGTTTGGTAGGTATTACTTCTATTTTTCCCGGACGACCTTTTGCGTGGTAATCGAGTGCATTGTCAAATTGACTATCCATTGCTTTTATTTTGAGCTAGCAAAGTTATTTTTTTATTACGGCACACACATTCATAATTGGTTTTTTGTTTTTTTTATAAGAAACCGTAAAGTACC
This sequence comes from Bacteroidota bacterium, assembly GCA_041164545.1. Taxonomy (GTDB): domain Bacteria; phylum Bacteroidota; class Bacteroidia; order NS11-12g; family UBA9320; genus UBA9320. Next base: position 6,202 of record JBEAPG010000023.1, on the reverse strand, counting down.
GCGAGGTAATATAATCAGCAAACCCATACTATGGATTTTAAAAGTCCGCCACTAACCCACAATATCAGCCAAGTTGCCTGCATTACCCAGCTTATAGCCCCGTTCTGTAAGCTCTACCTTACCACATTCGATATTCAAATCGTGTTCAAAAAACAAAGTGTAATTATTTGCAACCGCCGTTTCAAGAAACGACTCCCGTTCCACCATAGTATCCAGTGGACGTATATCGTACCCCATTACATAGTTAGGGCGTATATGCCCCGTACTTGGAATCATATCTGCCATAAAAACAAGGGTTTCATTTCCCAAATTTATGACAGGGCAAAACATAGACTCTGTATGCCCCTGTGCTAAAATTCCACTTATATTTTCTGATATTTTTAAGTCTTCACCAATAAAATTTAAGTGACCAAGCTCTTGGATAGGCAACATATTTTCTTTTAAGAAAGAAGCTTTTTCTCTCGGGTTTGGGTTTATAGCATGCTCCCAATGTTTCTCAGTCACCCAGTACTTCGCATTAGGAAATGTAAGTTCATACTTATCTCGCGTACTGTTCCATTTTACACTCCCACCACAGTGGTCGAAATGCAAATGCGTAAGCACAACATCGGTGATGTCTCTAAAATCAACCCCTGCACTTTGCAGTGACTTTTGCAAAGAATGAATGCCGTTTAAATAATAATATCCAAAGAATTTTTCACTTTGCTTTTCACCCATACCATTATCTATTAGAATTAGTCTGTTACCGTCTTCCACCAGCAAGCATCGCATTGCCCAATTGCACATGTTATTTTCATCTGCAGGGTTTATATTTTTCCATATACTTTTTGGCACGGTGCCAAACATTGCGCCACCATCCAACATAAAATTTCCGGTATGAATCGTTTGTAATCTCATTATAGACTATGTTTAATAATTTTTATGGCTTTGGATACATTTCCAGCTTGAACTAAAAGTACATAAACTCCTGTTTCTAAGTCGTTTAAATAAATACTCTCTGTGTAAGGAAAATCGCTAGTAACATTATTGAGCAACTTCAGATACACTTGATTTCCAAAAATATCAAATATCTGCATAGTTGCTTGTGATGCTTCAAAAGGAGAAAACTGCATATAAAAATCAAAGCGATCGAAAACCACATTTGGCCATGCCGTGAAATAAAAATAATCATTTGGGCAAACCCCACTTTGCTGCACGTAATTATTGCCCGCCACATTGTAACTCACACATTCGTTTTGATACGTTTTTCCATCGCAACCGCATACGGGATTAAACGCACCACCACACTGAAAAAATGGATTTACGCGATTTGAATCTACACAGGTTGTGCCGAATTGGGCCTGTGAAAACAGCGGACTAAGCATCCAAAAGCAAAAGAAAAATCGAAGTGTTTTAATAGCAATCAAAGGTAGTAAATGAAATTTAACAAAAGGAACTCCTTTCTTTTTTAAAAATAGAATACCAAATATTACTTTTGGATTGATTAAACTTGAGAAACGGCAATAAGACATATCCAAACGAACTGATAAGCGAAATAGAGAAAGCACTCTCTTATTATCCTGATTTGGAACAAACTCATATCTACTTTAGATGGGGCAGGTTTGCACGCCGTTCTTTTATGTTGGCACAACCCATTGTACCTACTATGTTTGGTAAAAAGGAAAATCGCCATTACCAAATAATTATGAAAAAACGCTTTTTCATTAAAAACAAGCAGTTTTCCAACGGACGTATACCATTTGACGTAATTGTGGGTTGGCTCGGCCACGAGTTAGGGCACATTTTAGATTACCGAGACCGAAGTACTTGGAATCTTATGTGGTTTGGTTTTTGGTATTATTTCAGTGATACATTTATACGAAAAGCAGAAATAACTGCCGATAAAAATGCCGCAGAACATGGCTTGATAAAAGAACTGACAATGGCTATGGAGTTTAGTAATAATGGTAGTTACTTCCCTCAAAGCTATATCGATAAATTAAAGCACTTGTACCCTAGTATTGCTCAAATTCGCAATTGGGCTCGAAAAGCTACCCACCTGAATAAGTAGTTATCTATGGAGTGAAGATAAACACTCTTTTTAGATAGAAATATCCCATTTGAATCCGCCTAAAATCCAACGACTTGGCATTTTTGAACCAAGAATTTCTTGAAACTGAGTGTTCGTAATGTTTCTTACATCAATAAATAATGATGCTGGAACCATCTTAAATCTATACGAAAGCTTAGCATTGAAAACGGTATAATTAGCCTTAATTTCTGCTGAGATTGCTTCTATAGCCTCTGCATTTCTGGTAATATAAAAGCCAGAAGTCATAAGAGTAAATGCACCCATATTTACACACATAGTAGCATTAATATTATGTACCGGATGATTGGCAATGTATTTTGAAACTACATTATCTGCAATCGAAGTATTTAGATACGTGTAGTTTAGCTGAGTTTCTATTTCCGTTTCTCCTACTTGCGCTGCATGCTTCGCATAAAACTCATTTCCCCAGGTAAGTGCACAAGATATATTTTGCGCATAGAGATAATCCGTATTCGGCAACAAATTAGTAAGGTTAGCAATAGCAGATGAATTTGTCAATGTGTAGTCAATTAAATTTGTAGACGTACGAATAAAAATGGTGTTGCACCAACTGTAGTTCTTCACTTTTCTAAAATCTATTCCCGCATCTATAGTATAACTTGACTCGGCTACTAAATCTGGATTACCCACATTTCTGCCCGCAGTAAGATTGGGAATAAGATACGATGTATAGCGTTCTGTAAAATCTGCTTGACGAATAGAACGGCCTGCAGATGAGCGCAGTATAAATCTTGATTGGCGATATGCCACATTCACCTGCGGTACTAGCTGGTTGCCTATTTTTTCTGAAGACTCTAAGCGTAAACCGCCACTTAACGTCCATAAATCTATTTTTTTAGTTACGATGAGAAATGCAGCATTTGAAATAGCATCGTGGTTTCCTCTATCTGTACTTTCAATAGTTTGCAAATCCATCTGCCAGCCGTAACTCATTGACATTCCAAAGGCTTTTCTGTATTGAGATAAGGTAGAATTTAGTCTTTTTGTAGTATGTTGATTAGCCGAAAACAATGGATTAAAAGCGAAGCTGTCTCTATTATTTCTATACCCAATATTGAGCTCTGTATTACTATTTTTACCATTGTAAATGCCCGTAAACTGGCTCCAATAGGCGCTTATTTTTTCCTTACTTTCATCATACACACTAGCGGTATAAAAATATTTAGCATCAAATTCTCTAAAATCTCCACCGAATCGGGCATATAATTTGAGTTTGTTTCCTCTGTAGTTTATCGCCGAAGTGTACGTTTTCAAATCGAAATTGGAGTAATATAAACTATCGCCTAAACCTGCTGATGTGTAATTTGGATTTACGCGCATTTCACCCACCGAAGAAGTGGTTTTAACCGCAGTAGAAAATCCAAGCTTGGCTAATTGCTGATTCAAACTAACATCTGTAGTTGTTAGATTATGTTCTCCAATACCTAAAAATCCATTAAAACTACCTTCTACTTTATTGCCAAATAAATGCTGATACGTTTTGGTTTTGATATGTATAATACCACCAACTGCATCGGCACCAAATGAGGCTGCCGCTGATCCTCTTACTATTTCGATGTGATGAATTTCACTTAAAGGAATGGGCAAGTTACTATTAAAATGGGCGGTTAACGGGTCGCTAATTCTTTGATTATCAACCAATATAAGCACTTGAGAAAACGTACTTCCTCGCATACCAATATCACTCTGCACTCCAAAACCAGAGCGACTGTTTATATTTACGCCACCGACATAATAAAGCAATTCATCCAATGAATTGATGGGTAAGTTTTGAATTTCTTTTTGACTAATGACGGTAATATTCTTCCCAGATTCATATTTTGAAATTGGTAAACGAGTGGTAGAAACTACCACAGAATCAAGCGGTTCTTGACCATACACAAGTGTGGTAAAGCATACAAATAGTATAGAGGTGTACTTTTTTAGCATAAGAATTGAATTGCAATAGTATTACATGCCTATAACACATACAATTCAACTTTGCGCTCTAATGGTGCATTGACTAAATAAGGGACAAACACCGTAGGATTAAGCAATTTACTGAGCGGTTTCTTCGAATTGGTTAGGGTCCCCACGAACCAATTAACAGACTAGTTACTCAGCGGTTTCTTCTACTACCCTGCTTAGCACAAATTGGGCATTCACAAATCGCACTATCCATTCATTTTCGGAGAGTGCAATCGTCTCTATTACTGTTGCTTTTCCTTTATTTGGCGTTACCTCAATGGTTTGAGTCTTGGTATCTTTAAATTTCCACGTGGCAGGATCTTCTTTTCCCATCATACGCAAAATACATGTTTTATCCTCATTAAACTGAAATGATAAGTCTTTGAAGAATAAACTTGCCATAGCAGCACCAGTGGAGTCCAGATTTTCATCTTGGTAAATTTTTTCAAATTGCCAAAAGCCAATCACACTTGGAGTTTGTGCGTGTGCAACAACTCCTGTGATTAACATTACAAGTAAGAATGTTATTTTTTTCATTTTGATTAATTGATTATGTCGAACCCGCAATATGGTCTCAATACTTCTGGTACAATTATACCTTCAGGAGTTTGATTATTTTCTAAAATAGATGCCACAATTCTAGGTAGTGCTAATGCGCTGCCATTCAATGTGTGGGCCAACTCATTTTTGCCGTTCTCATTTTTAAAACGCAGTTTTAGTCGATTCGCTTGAAAGCTTTCAAAATTGGAAACAGAACTCACTTCCAACCAACGCTCTTGTGCCGCACTCCATACTTCCATATCATACGTCATTGCACTGGCAAAACCAGTATCTCCACCGCAGAGTAAAAGAACGCGATAGTGTAAACCCAACTTTTGCAATAAACCTTGCACATACTGGCTCATCGACTCTAGTGTTTCATACGACTTGTTTGGATGCTCAAGATGCACAATCTCCACTTTATCAAACTGATGCAAACGATTTAAACCGCGTACATCTTTACCATAACTTCCCGCTTCGCGTCTAAAGCAAGGAGTGTACCCACAATTCTTTATTGGAAAATCGCTCTCTTTTAAGATTATGTCACGGTAAATATTGGTGATAGGAACTTCAGCAGTAGGGATGGCATACAAATTATCAACCGGCATATGGTACATCTGCCCTTCTTTGTCTGGCAACTGACCTGTACCAATACCACTTGCTTCGTTTACCAAAATTGGTGGTTGAATTTCTTCATAGCCTGCATCTCTGGCTTCGTCCAAAAACCAATTGATTAGAGAACGCTGCAATCTGGCTCCTTTACCTCTGTACACAGGAAAACCTGCTCCTGTAATTTTTACACCCAACTCGAAGTCGATCAGATTATACTTTTCGCACAACTCCCAGTGAGGTAGCTTTTGTGTTAAGGCTGGTTTTTCGCTATAGGTATAAACTACCTTATTTTCTTCTGGTGTTTTTCCTTCTGGCACTTGCTCTCCTGGCGCGTTTGGTATTTGATACAGAACATCTTGCAATTCCAGTTCAATAGCACGCAAGGCCTCCTCAAACTGCTTTGCATTTTCTTTGAGCAAACCTGTTTTAGCTTTTAGCACTTCTGCTTCATCTTGCTTGCATTGGGCATACAATTGACCAATTTGCTTAGAAATACTATTGCTTTCTGCCAACACGTTGTCCAATTCTACTTGAGTACTTCTTCTTCTATTATCTAGCTCAATGGCACTATCTATTAGAGTTGTAAAGTCTTTACCTCTTTTAGCTAATCTATCTACTGTGGCATTTCTATTTGCCTGTATATCTTGTATTTGTAGCATTGTATTCTATAAATCTGCGTTGTGAAAAACGTTTTGTACATCTTCGTCTTCTTCTAATGCCTCTATTAATATATTTATTTCTTCTTTTTGCTCTTCGGTAAGTTCTATGGTAGTATGCGGTATACGCTCTTTGTCAACCGAAAGTATTTCAATCCCTAATTCTTCTAATCCTTTTTGCATATTTCCAAAATCGCTAAAAGCGGTGTAAATCAAGGTTTCATCTTCCACTTGTTCTATTTCTTCCAATCCAAAATCAATCAATTCCAACTCCAACTCCTCCAAGTCTCTTTCACCCAAATCTATTTTAAAAATACACTTGCGGTCAAAATTAAATTCTTGTGAACCACTGGTT
>JBEAPG010000022.1:0-11756 GCA_041164545.1 Bacteroidota bacterium | reverse complement strand
TATGCAAGTCATATTGGTCAAAAATGCGGTGATCTATATTGTATTTTGAAGCATTTGCTTTTAGCCAAGTACTGGCGGTTATAGCACTTTCTTTCATTACATCACCCAATTGACCCGTAAGTGTCATTTTGCCTTTGCCCTTGGTAAGTGTACTTTCCACAAACAAAATGTCGCCTCCTACGCTTGTCCACGCTAAGCCTGTCACCACGCCTGCCACATCATTGTTTTCGTACAAGTCTTTTTCCATTTTTTCGTTGCCTAAAATGGTCTCTACTTGATCGGCAGCAATAGTTACACTTGGTTTGTTCCCAAATACAATTTCTTTGGCTTGGTGCCTGCAAATTTTAGCAAGTCGTTTATCCAATGTTCGCACTCCGCTCTCTCGGGTATATTCATCTATTACCTTCTCTAAGGTTTTGTCTGCCATTTTTAGTTGACTAGATTTCAAACCATGTTCAAGTTTCTGTTTAGGTAGTAAATGTTGCTTTGCAATGCCTATTTTTTCTTCCACGGTATAGCCAGAAATATCAATAATTTCCATTCTATCGCGCAAGGCAGGTTGAATGGTATCTAATCTATTTGCAGTTGCTATAAAAAGTACGTTGCTTAGGTCGTAGTCTAAATCTACATAATTATCGTGAAAAGCACTATTCTGTTCTGGGTCTAGTATTTCGAGTAAGGCAGAAGAGGGATCACCTCTAAAGTCGTTGCCTATTTTGTCTATTTCGTCCAATACAAATACTGGATTGCTTTTTCCTGCTTTTTTCAGGCTTTGGATTATTCTACCTGGCATAGCACCAATATATGTTTTTCGGTGACCGCGCAGTTCAGATTCATCGTGTAATCCGCCTAAACTCATGCGCACATATTCCCGTCCCATCGCTTTCGCTATAGATTTGCCAAGTGATGTTTTTCCAACACCTGGTGGGCCATATAAACAAAGTATAGGGCTTTTCATATCCCCTTTTAGCTTAAGAACAGCAAGGTATTCTAATATCCGCTCTTTTACTTTTTCTAAGCCAAAATGATCCGAATCGAGTACTTTTCTTGCTCGTTTTAAGTCAAAATTATCCTTGCTGAATTCATCCCAGGGTAATTCTAAAAGTGTTTCAGCATAATTTAAACCGACTGAATAATCAGGAGTTGCCGGGTTCATGCGCACAAGGCGATCTAGCTCTCTATTAAAGGCTTTAGCTACTTTTTCATTCCATTTTTTCTTAGCGCCTCTGGTACGTAAATTTTCTATTTCCTTGTCAGGACTATCATGCCCTAACTCTTCTTGTATAGCTCTAATTTGTTGCTGTAAGAAATATTCTTTCTGCTGTTGGTCTAAATCTACTTTTACCTTACTCTGAATCTTGTTTTTTAATTCAAGCATTTGAAGTTCTTTATCCAAGTACTTCAAAACCATGTTTGCTTTTTTCTTAAAGTTATTCAATTCCAAAATTTCTTGTTTTTCATCTACCGAAACATTCAAGTTAGATGAAATGAAATTGACCAAGAAGTTAGGCGAGTGAATATTTTTTAATGCAAAATTCGCCTCAGTAGGAATATTTGGAGATGCTTCTACTATTTGGGTAGCTATTTCTCTTATACTGTCTACTGTAGCGTTGGTTTCTTTTGTTTTGGGGGCTTTTGTATCATTTATAGCGCCCACTTCAGCTCTAAAATAAGGCTCCTCTGATGTAAATTCTTGTATCTCAAACTTTTGCTTCCCTTGAATAATAACAGTAATATTGCCGTCTGGCATTTTCAGCATTTTTAGTATATGAGCTAAAGTTCCAGTTTTGTAAAGATCTTCGGTTTTAGGATCTTCAATACCTTGATCTTTTTGTGCGACAACCCCAATTATTTTGTCTTTGGCGTAAGCATCTTTGATTAGTTTTATAGATTTATCTCGTCCTACGGTTACTGGAAAAACTACACCTGGGAAAAGAACGGTATTTCTAAGCGGTAATAATGGCAGATTTGTAGGGTAATTTGCTCTTGTGTCATCTTCAAAATCGCTATCTGCAATTACAGATATGATTTCCGCACCTTCGTCATCGCCCAAAATAGCTCCACTCAGTTCAAATTTATTATCAAATGTCATATTGTCTTATTGTCATCTCGCAACGCAAATTGTTGCAGTTGTTGTACTATTTCAAACGTTGTGCCATCATAAATGTACGTCGGTTTGGCACAAAACAAGAGTCAGGAATACTCACCTTTTGTAGTAGTATTCTGGTGTGTAGTTTTATGAATGTAAGAATTAAGTAACAATGAATGTCAGTGCCTTTTTTAGGAAATTACTGCGTATCTTTGCGGCCAATTAATTATTAATATGAAAAACATCAAATTGCTATCACTATCTGCCTTATTAGGTTTAGGTTCATTTTTCCTAACTAATTGTGGAACAGGTGAGGACGTTGCTCCAAAACCAACACTTGAATTTATCGGAGGAAGCGAATACGTTTCTGGCGATGTTAGTTTACCAGGAAGTTCAAATTTTACAGTAGGTTTAAACGCAACACACACTGCAAAAATGTCAAGTTTGAAAGTTACTGTTTCTTACGATGGTGAGCCTGAAGTAATTGATCCTAATTGTACTTTGTGTGATACTATTATTGATACAAGAGATTTAAGAATTGATTTTACAGGTAAAACAAGAGCTGCTGCCGGAACAGAAGTTTGGAATTTTACAGTTGCTGACAAAGATGGTAATGCAACTACAAAGTCAATAACAATTACTAACCTTGGTACTGGAGGAGCTAGTTTAATTGAGTATACTCAAGAGCCAGGTGGTCAAACACTAAAAGTTTGGAATTTTATTGGTCCAAATGCTGGCGCGTATGATTTACAAATTGGCGGTAACTTATTAAGTGCAGATCCAAATTCTCAAAAAGATATTCAAGATTCAATGAGTACTGCTGACGGAACTAACTGGCCTGGTAGATGGACTAGTAGAAATGGTACTACTTTTAAAGCAGTTACAGGATATTCTTGGAGTTCAGTGACGAACTCTTCACAGCTACAAGCTGCTTGGGATGATTCAGGAGCTGAGTTCTCTTCATTTACTGTAGTGGATGGAGCTAGTTATATGGCTAAGTTAAGAGGAACTTCTACATTAGTGTTTATCGAAATTACAGATGTAGTTAAAACAACAAACAACAATTCGGATTACGTTCAATTCAGATACAAAAAAGCACCTTAAGCTATAACTTGTTTAAATAAAAAATCAGAAAAAGGCCAACTATAACGTTGGCCTTTTTTAATTTGCCAACTCATGAAAACAATAGGAGTATATACGTCTGGTGGTGATGCCCCAGGAATGAATGCGTGTGTAAGGGCGGTTGTAAGAACTGCCATATATAATGGTCTTAATGTAAAGGGAATTAAACGAGGCTACGAGGGAATGATTAGCGGCGAAATAATTAATCTAGATCGGCAGTCCGTGGCAAATATCATTCAACGAGGAGGAACATTTCTAAAGACCGCCCGAAGCGAACGATTTATGACGCCAGAAGGAAGGAAGCAAGCCTATAAACAACTGCAAAAACACGAAATAGATGCTTTGGTATGTATAGGTGGTAATGGTTCTTACACAGGTGCCAAGCTTTTTTACGAAGAATTTGGAATTCCGTGTGTTGGTCTTCCGGGTACTATTGATAATGATTTGTATGGCACAGACTATACCATTGGTTATGATACGGCTATAAACACTGCACTTGATTCGATTGACCGAATTAGAGATACGGCCCACTCGCACGAGCGTGTTTTTATAGTAGAAGTAATGGGAAGGGATAGCGGTTTTATTGCCCTAGATGTTGCTATTGCTGGCGGTGCGGAGGGGGCTCTAATTCCCGAAGATCAAAAGGATTGGGAAAAAGTTATAGAGCATTTTGATAGACCGGGAAGGAGAAAAAAATCATTTTCAATAATTATTGTGGCAGAAGGCGATGAGCAAGGAGGAGCATTAATTCTGGAAAAGAAACTAAATGAAATTTATCCAGACCTGAAGATAAGAAGCACCATTTTAGGGCACGTTCAACGAGGTGGAAGCCCAAGTGCACGAGATAGAATTTTAGCTTCAAGATTGGGATATGAAGCTGTAAATGCATTAATCGCTGGGGAAAAATCAGTCACAGTAGGTATTGTGAGTGATAAAGTGAAATTTACTCCATTTGAAAAAGCGATTTATGGTAAAAAATCTGTTTCTAAAAATTTGATTCACTTAGCAGAAGTTTTGGCTATATAAATAAATTTTTAGATGAAAAAAGGCCCGATTTGAATGCTCAAATCAGGCCTTTTTTGTTATGAATTATATGTTAACTACGCATCAATATTTGCATATTTTGCATTTGCTTCTATAAATTCTCTACGCGGTGGTACTTCATCGCCCATTAACATAGAAAACACACGGTCAGCCTCAGCCGCACTGTCCAATGTAACTTGTTTTAAAGTACGTCTTTCAGGATCCATAGTTGTTTCCCAAAGCTGCTCAGCATTCATCTCACCTAGACCTTTGTATCGTTGCACTTTCACACTGTCTGGGTTGTCACCTCCCATTTCTTTCATTAGGGCGTTTCTCTCTTGGTCACTCCAACAGTAAGCTTCTTTGGCGCCTTTTTTAACTTGATATAGCGGAGGAGTAGCTATATAAACATACCCTTCTTCTATCAGTTTCTTCATATAACGGAAGAATAGGGTTAGTATAAGCGTACGAATATGGCTTCCATCTACGTCTGCGTCGGTCATTATCACAATTTTATAATAGCGAAGTTTGGCAATATTTAGTTCCCTTGCATCTTCATCTGTACCGATAGATACGCCAAGTGCAGTGAACATATTTTTTATTTCTTCATTATCATATATTTTATGCTCTAGCGCTTTTTCAACATTCAAAATCTTTCCTCTAAGTGGCAAAATAGCTTGATAATTTCTATCTCTACCTTGCTTTGCAGTTCCGCCTGCAGAATCTCCCTCGACAAGGTATAGTTCGCAAATTGCTGGATCTTTTTCGGAGCAATCAGAAAGTTTACCAGGCAATCCTGCACCACCCATTGGTGTTTTTCTCTGCACTAGTTCTCGAGCTTTGGCCGCCGCGTGTCGTGCTTGAGCTGCTAGAATTACTTTTTGCACAATTATTTTGGCATCATTCGGATGTTCCTCCAAATAATTGGTAAGCATCTCAGAAACAGCTTGACTTACAGCAGAAGTAACCTCTCTATTTCCTAATTTAGTTTTTGTTTGGCCTTCAAATTGTGGTTCTGCAACTTTTACAGAAACGATTGCAGTTAATCCTTCACGGAAGTCATCTCCTGAAATCTCAAATTTAAGTTTATCCAGTAGACCAGAGTCGTCAGCATATTTTTTTAGTGTGGTGGTTAAACCGCGTCTAAATCCAGAAAGATGCGTTCCACCTTCGTGGGTGTTAATATTATTTACATACGAATGCAGGTTCTCAGCATAGCTTTTGTTGTAAATCATAGCTACTTCTACAGGAATTCCATTTTTTTCTCCTTCCATAGAAATAACGTCCGCAATAAGAGGCTCTCGTGTAGAATCAAGATATTTTACAAACTCCGACAATCCTTCTGTGCTTCTAAAGTTTTCGGTGGTGAATGAACCATCTTCGTTTGGATTTCTTTTGTCTGTAAGTGAGATGTAGATTCCTTTATTCAAAAAAGCCAGTTCTCGCAAACGTGCTGAAAGTGTCTCATAACTATATTCTCTGTTTGTTTGGAAAAATATCTCTGGATCTGGAAGGAAAGTTACTTCTGTTCCTTTCTCTTTTGAGTCTCCAACTGATTTTACAGGATATAAAGCTTTACCTTGACTATACTCTTGTTCCCATATTTTTCCTTCTCTAAAAACAGTTGCTTTTAGATGAATAGAGAGTGCGTTTACACAAGATACACCTACACCGTGTAGTCCTCCTGAAACCTTATAAGAATCTTTATCGAACTTACCACCCGCACCTATCTTGGTCATTACTACTTCAAGAGCAGAAACACCTTCTTTTTTATGCATTGCTACGGGTATACCACGGCCGTTGTCCCTTACTGTAATAGAGTTATCTTCATTAATCCAAACATCTATCTTATCGCAATAGCCCGCCATTGCTTCGTCTATAGAGTTGTCAACCACCTCGTATACCAAGTGATGCAAACCTCGCACACCCACATCTCCAATATACATTGAAGGTCTTTTTCTTACGTGCTCCATACCCTCGAGGGCTTGGATACTGTCAGCACCATAAGCTTTGTTTTCTTCGCTCATTCTTATTTTTTCCGAATAGTTTTAAAGCGTGAAAGTAGTGTTTTTAAGGGTTTTAAACTGCTGATTTGAGCTTGTAAATATCCACAAACAACCCACAGTAAATGAAAATTAATTAGCTGACTATCAGTTAATTAGATGCGCTTATTTCTCCTCTTAGGTTTCGTGCAAGTATTTCTACCCGTGCTTCCGGAGGATAGTTGCCAATTACCCACATTAACTTGGTTAATGCAGCTTCTGATGTAATGTCATTTCCTCTTACTACACTATGGCTTTCCAGCAATTTACTAGCTGCATAATGCCCAATTTCAATTTTACCGTTTGGACACTGCGTGGTGGCGAGAATTATAACATTATTTTGTTCGCAATTTTTAATCAGATCTCGCCAATATTGATTGTTAGGAAGGTTGCCTGCACCAAAAGTTTTTAATACAATGCCTTCTATTTTTCGTTGAGTAACGAGTTCTTGCAATGCTTGTACATTATAGCCTGGGAAAATGGTAACGTTTACTACCTTGTCACTAAACTGGCTTTTAATTCTTAATGTTTTGTCATTCGGCTTGTACAGCAATTCTTCCTTTACAACAATGTTTTGCTCCATAAACGCCAAGTTTTCAAAATTGGGAGATGAAAATCCTTCAAAGTCATTGGTGCTGGTTTTTACAGCTCTATTTCCTCGCAACAAATCATCATTAAAACAAATGCAAACTTCGGGGATGCAAGGAAGATCAAAAGATTTGTAACCAGCTATATAGATGGCGTTGCTTAGATTAACAATACCGTCTGTCCGTGGATGAAATATGGGTAGTTGAGCACCAGTCAGAACTATTGGTTTTGCCAAGTTTTCAAACATAAAACTCAGGGCAGATGCCGTGTAAGCTAAAGTATCTGTGCCGTGTATTATGATGAAACCGTCATTTTGATTGTAGTTCTGGTATATGCGCTCTGCAATTCGTTCCCAGATTTGTGGATTCATATCGGATGAGTCCACTACAGGCTCTAACGTTTCGAAGGTAAAGTGTATTTCGGAAAAGAAATTAAAATACGTTTGGTTTTTAATAGCAGGCAGATAGTCAATTATTTCTTGCCAAGTACTAGGCTCTAAACCTTGATTTCCAAGGCTCTTCATACCAAAAGTACCTCCTGTATATAGAATGAAAACGTTGGTGTTCATCACTCCGTTTTTTTGCCAGCCAGCAAGTACAATACTGCCATTCTTATCGCTACGCCATTTTCTACTTGCTCAAGAATGATGGATTGATCTGAATCAGCCACGTCACTAGTTATCTCAACTCCTCTATTTATAGGACCTGGGTGCATTAGTACTATCTTTTTTGAGAGAGAATCCAGGATTTCTTTTCTTACTCCATATTGATTAGAATACTCTCGTAGACTAGGAAAATACTTGTCTTCTTGCCTTTCCAATTGTATACGCAACATATTGGCCGCATCACACCATTCCAAACTTTCTCTTAAGTCATAGCTTACTTCTACACCTAAAGTTGCAATGTGCTTGGGTAGAAGAGTAGGAGGTCCGCATACCCTAACTTTTGCTCCTAATTTTTGCAAACAATAGACGTTGCTCAAGGCAACACGCGAATGCAGGATATCTCCAACTATTACTATTTTTTTATTTTTCAAATCCCCGAGTTCTCCTTTTAGCGAATACGCATCCAGTAAAGCTTGGGTTGGATGTTCGTGGGTGCCATCTCCAGCATTTATAATATTTGCAGAAATATGTCGAGCTAAAAACTGATGTGCTCCTGGTGCGGGATGCCTCATTACCACCATATCAACCTTCATAGCTAGTATATTATTGACAGTGTCTATAAGTGTTTCGCCTTTTTTGACAGACGAACTTGAACTTGAAAAATTCACAACATCTGCAGAGAGTCGTTTTTCAGCGAGTTCAAATGAAATTTTGGTCCGCGTAGAATTCTCAAAAAAAACATTGGCGATAGTTACATCTCTCAAAGAGGGTACTTTCTTGATCGGTCGATTAATTACTTGCTTAAAGTTATCAGCCGTCTTAAAAATAAGCTGAATATCATTAAGTGTTATGTCTTTTATACCGAGTAAATGTTGGGTAGATAGGGCTGACATTTATTTCGTTTTATCGGTTATTATCCAAACTTTACACTTGTCGTCTTTCCACTCTACTTTTACGTAATCGTTGGTTCTAGAGTCGATATTTTCGCCTATATAGTCTGGATGTATGGGTACTTCTCTCTTGTATTTTCTATTGATAAGGGTAACTAATTCTGTACTCGAAGGTCTTCCGAAATCGTTCAATGCGTCTAGCGCTGCGCGAATAGACCTTCCGGTGTATAACACATCGTCTATTAAAACTATATTCTTTTCCTCTACTTGAAAATCAATGTTCATAGCATTTGGGATAAGGGGTTTATCTGTTCTGCGAAAATCATCACGATGAAAAGTAGTGTCTAACTCGCCATAAGGTGTATCTATATTAAATATTGCTTTGAGTTTTTCCTTTATTACTTTTCCTAAATATGTACCTCTGGGTTGAAGCGCAATCAAAGCCGTATTTTTAAAATCACCATGTTTTTCAACCAATTCGTGGCAAATGCGAGTAAGGATAAAATCTACTTGTTGATATTCTAGAATTACTCTTTTCATTTTTGTATTACAACTTGGTTTCAGTTAGGGCTAAGATTTTATGAAACTCATCAGATGTAACAGGCGCTACGGATAATCTGCTTTGTTTAACGAAACGCATTTCTTTAAGTAAATCATCTGCTTTTAGTTCGGCAAGGGTAATGGGTCTATTCATAGATTTTACTGCTTTTACATCTACAGCTACCCATCTATCATCTTCTGTTGTAGGGTCTTGATAAGCAGGTTTTACAACTTCAGTTATACCAACTATTTCTTTTCCTTCGTTGCTGTGGTAGAAGTAGCAAAGGTCGCCCGCTTCCATTTCTCTAAGGAAAATACGTGCTGCATAATTTCGCACTCCATCCCAAAAGGTATGTCCATCATCCTGCATTTGTTGCCAACTATACTTATGTGGTTCTGATTTTATAAGCCAGTACTTCATTGCGTGTTCAATATTAGTTTTAAAAGTGCGTTTAATCAAACTTAATACAAATCGTTTTATACAAAAAATCCCGACCATTTGGCCGGGATTCTTTAGTATGATTGAGACAGAACGGCATTAGCTTAATGCTTCAACTAACTCTGCTTTTTTCATTGTGGTATAACCTGCTATTGCTTTTTCTTTAGCAAGTTCTTTTAACTGAGCTACTGTCATAGAAGATAAATCACTACTATCACTAGCATTAGTTACTTCCTCGGTTGTTGCTGCGTCTTCTTCTTTTTTAGGAGCTTCTTCTTTTTTTGCAGTTGCCTTTTTAGGTGCTGCTTTTGGTGTAGATTCCATTTTAGCTTTAAGATCTGCTAAAACATCTAGATCTCCCAAAGTAGAACGCTCTGCTTGTTGATTTAATTTATTTACAAACTTAGAAGTGTTGCTTGCTCTTTTCTTAGCTGCAGCATCTTGGCTAGCGTTTTGAGCTCTTTCTGCTTCTTTCCAAATATCAGTGTGAGATACTAATATTCTTTTTGCATCTTTATTAAACTCAATTACTCTTACCTGTACACTGTCGTCCATTTTAAGGTCTGATTTATCTTCTTTCTTGCAGTGTTTTTTAGGAGCAAATCCTTCAACGCCGTAAGGTAAAGTTAAAATTACACCTCTATCATTTACTTCAGTTACAACACCTTCGTGCTCAGAACCTAATGCAAATATTGATTCGAAAGTATCCCAAGGATTTTCGTCTATTTGTTTGTGTCCTAAACTCAATCTACGGTTGTCTCTGTCTATTTCTAGTACCATAACTTCTAGTGATTCACCTTTTTTAGTGAACTCAGCTGGATGTTTGATTTTCTTAGACCAAGATAAGTCTGAAACGTGCACTAAACCGTCAACTCCTTCTTCTAATTCTATGAATAAACCATAGTTGGTTAAGTTTCGAACTATACCTGTATGTTTAGATTCAACAGGATATTTTTCTTCAATTCTCTCCCAAGGATCAGCAGTAAGTTGTTTTAAGCCTAATGATAATTTGTGTTCTTCTTTATCTATATCCAATACTACAGCTTCTACTTCATCACCTACTTTTATAAAGTCAGATGGGTTGCGTAAGTGCTGAGACCAAGACATTTCAGAAACGTGAACTAGACCTTCCACTCCTGGTTGTATTTCCAAGAATGCACCGTAGTCTGCTACAGTAACTACTTTAGCTGTTACTTTTTCGCCAACTTTTAGTTCGGTCATGCTTTCCCAAGGATGAGGTTGTAATTGCTTCATACCTAAAGAAATTCGTTTCTTATCATTATCAAATTCAAGTACTACTACTTGTATTTTTTGATCTAATTCCAATACATCTTCTGGGTGGTTGATTCTACCCCAAGAAATATCAGTAATGTGAAGTAAACCGTCCAAACCTCCAAGGTCAACAAATACACCAAAGCTGGTCATATTTTTAACTGTACCTTCAAGAATTTGTCCCACTTCCATTTTAGAAATCATTTCCGCTTTTTGAGCTTCAATGTCATCTTCTATAAGTGCTTTATGAGAAATTACTACGTTTTTGTAAACCTCATTAATTTTTACAACCTTGAATTCCATAGTTTTACCTACGTATTGGTCATAATCTCTAACTGGTTTAACATCGATTTGTGAACCAGGTAAGAAAGCATCCATACCCATTACGTCTACAACCAAACCACCTTTTGTACGTGTTTGGATATATCCTTTCACAATCTCGTTGTTTTCTTTAATAGCAATTATTCTTTCCCAAGCACCCTCTTGAACTGCTTTTTTGCGTGAAAGAACCAATTGGCCAAGTTCGTTTTCAGTTTCGTCAACGTAAACTTCTACTTCGTCTCCAACGGCTAAATCTGGCATATCTCTAAATTCTGTTTTAGAAACTAAACCATCTGATTTAAAACCTATGTCAATCACTACGTCATCATTGTTTATGCTTACTACTCTACCATTTACAAGTGTTTTTGCTTCTACTTGTTTGATAGTGTTGGCATACATAGCAACTAAGTCCGTGTTTTGTGACTCATCATACGTTCCAAATCCCGCTTTGTCCATAGACCAATCAAATGAGTCTGGGTTGTGAACTGGTGATTGAGAAGTGTTTGTTTTTGCTGGTTTTTCGGCTGAAATGGCCTCTTGTTCTTCAGTTGATTCTGCTACTGTAGATTCTGTAGCTTCTGAAGTTGGTTCGTTTGTTTCGATCACTGTAGCATCCTTGGCTTCAGCAGATACATTCAAGGTTTCGTCTTGATTTTCGTTTGTTGTGTGTATCAATGTATCATGTCCTCCTTTACGACAAAATGGGTGCAAAAGTAATATTTTATATTAAATATTGCAATGCATCCAATATAAAAAGTTCCGAATGATACTTACTTATAGCATCTTTTTAGTCTTCTGAAGCAGTTATTCTACTTTCTTAATAGAC
>JBEAPG010000021.1:0-11772 GCA_041164545.1 Bacteroidota bacterium | reverse complement strand
ATTTTTTGATCAATTTCGGCAGGCTTACCCAAATAATGGGCATCTTCAAATAGGTGTTTTGGTATGTGTTTTTCGTTGTTCAACGCTTGCAAATGTGCAAATTATAAATGTTCTTTTAGCTCTTGTAAGTGATTTATTTCTGTGTAAAAGTCCATTAATTCTTGGCTAATTTTCGCTGCTTGTCTGTGAGGATTGTACCAAAATACATTCCAGCCGGAGTTTATTCCTCCCTTTACATCGGCTTCTATATTGTCTCCTACATATCTGCTTTTTGTTGCAGAACTTTTGGCATTTTTAAGTGCTGCACTAAATATATCTGGATGAGGTTTTTGCACTCCAACTTCTTCAGATATCGTAAGTGTTTTGAAGTATTTTTCTAGATTTGAATGCTTCAGTTTTCGCTTCTGAGTTTCAGCAAATCCATTGGTAATCAAATGTATATCATATCTTCCTGCTAAGTAGTCTAAGGTTTCTATTGCCCCAGGCATCAACTTTGTTTTGGTCGGACAAATGTCTAAATATTTATCCCAAATATCTTGAGGTACATCTTCATCTCGCATTCCCATTTCAATAAATGTATCTGTAAATCGCTTCCATCGGAGTACTGCTTTCTCAATTTTATGTTGACGATATTGGTCCCATAATTCTTCATTTATTCGTTTGTAAATGGCAAGAAAGTCTTGGGGCGAATGGTCGGAATAGCGACTTAATTCATATAACTCGAATAGTTCTAACAAGGTTTCGTCTGCATTGGCATCAAAATCCCAAATGGTATGGTCGAGATCGAAAAAGAGGTTTTTTGGCATGTTATTTAACTAGATTAACACTGAGGCACTAAGGTTTGTGTTCGGGTTCAAAAGTAAATGTTTAAAGAGTCAATAGTTAACAATGTGCCTTTAAAGGCTAGAATGAAATTAACGGGATACAATTTTTTTGGACTTGTTTTGGGTTATTTAGGGCTCAGTCTTTCAAAGCGCGGAAAATATCGTTCACCAAATGAACAGATGAATCAGTTATTTTATTGGTAAAAAAGTTAATAATAATTCCCTTAGGACAATTTAGGAATTTCATGTAGGTAAGCGTCTGACTTTCGAAAATGGCATTATATTCCTTGGGCGCTTTCACCTCTATTATGAACAATTTATTTAAAACAATGTCTGCTCTCAAGGTAGTATTTACGTCTACTCCTTTATATAGAATTGGGACTTGAACTTCTTACTCAACTAAATATCCTCTGGATTTGAGTTCTTGCACAAGGCATAGTTGGTAGACAGATTCTAATAGGCTTGGGCCTATTTCTTTGTGAACCTCAATTGCAGCGGCTATAATGTCGTATCCTATTTTATTTATTTCGCGTTTTGTCATTTCTGTTATTTACTTTTATAACACCTTAGTGCCTAAGTGTTTATAAAAAACCTACAATTTTTCGCCGAAACTCAAGTCTCCTGCATCGCCAAGTCCAGGTACTATATAACCGTGTTTGTCCAGTTTTTCATCAATTACTCCTATCCATAAATCTGCATTTGGAATATGTTTCGTAACATAATCTACCCCTTGTTGGCTGCCTATTACAGAGACTAAATAGACTTTTTTTGGTGTTCCCCGCTCCATAAACGCTTCGTAGGTTTGCACAAGGCTTCGCCCCGTTGCTAACATTGGGTCGCAAATAATCAGTACTCTTTCATTTATATCTGGCGTGGCAACGTATTCCAGAATGATATTGAAATCTGTTTCGCTCGTATGTTTTCTATAAGCTGATATATAGGCCAAATCTGCTTGGTCAAACATATCAGAAATCCCTTTCTGTAATGGTAATCCTGCCCTAAGTATGGTTGCAATAATGGGTTGCTCTTTTAATTTTTTAACTTGAGCTATTCCCAGTGGACTTTGTGTAAAATGTATACCGTATTCCAATTCTTTACTTAGTTCATACGCAGCTATCTGCCCAATTCGCTCAATGTTATTTCTGAATTTAGCTCTGTCTTTTTGTATGTCTTTGTCTCTAAGTTCTCGTAAAAACTCACTTACAATAGATGATTGTTGAGATAAAATATGTATCACAAGATGTTATTTAGGGTTCAAACCTACAAAAAAGCAAGGAAGTTTAATTCACTAGTTTATTGGCTAAAGTTTTGATTAGTTTTGCCTTATGGATTTTAATAACCCATTTGTTAAACAACTGCTAGACATTGCTATAGCTGAAGATATTGGAGATGGAGATCATTCTAGTCTCGGAGCTATAGATAAAGGTGTGCAAGGAAAAGCGCGTTTGCTTGTAAAAGACAATGGCATTATTTGCGGAATACCCTTGGCCAAACACATAATGCATCGCATAGATGATGCTGTTGCATTTACCCAACTGATAGACGAAGGCGCAAATGTGAAATACGGTGATATTGCATTTACAGTAGAAGGCAGTGTACATTCCATATTACAAGCTGAAAGGTTGATGTTGAACTTTATGCAACGAATGAGCGGTATAGCCACTGTTACAAATAAATTGGCAACGCTTATCGCAGGTACCCATGCAAAGTTGCTGGATACACGTAAAACAACTCCTGGGCTGCGTACATTTGAAAAATACGCTGTTACCGTTGGCGGCGGTATGAATCATCGATTTGCTTTGTACGACATGGTAATGTTAAAAGATAATCACAACGATTATGCTGGAGGTATTACAAAAGCCGTAGAAAGGACAGTTGCTTATCTGAATCAAGTGGGCAAAGACTTAAAAATAGAAGTTGAAACGAGAAACTTGGCAGAAGTAACGGAAGCTCTATCTACAGGGAAAGTGGACAGAATAATGTTTGATAATTTTACGCGGGAGCTAATGGTAGAAGCCGTGAAATTGGTAAATAAACAATGCGAAACAGAAGCAAGCGGAGGAATAACGGAAGAAACCATTCGCGGCTACGCTGAAACGGGGGTAGATTTTATTTCCGTCGGTGCTTTAACCCATTCGGTGCGGAGTTTGGATTTGAGTTTGAAGGAATATTAGCAGTGTTGATTTAAGATATAGGATGTAAGATTTAAGACAAAACAATGAACATTTTAAGTGGTTTTTTAAGTTTGATGCTCATTGGTCTTGGGCAATTTCGAAATGGCTAAATGAAAAAAAGGTTTGGTTTTAATGCTCGTGCCTTTAGCAGTACTTGTATTGTTCCAACTTGGATTATTAAGTACTCTTAAGGGGTTAGTTGCATTATTAATTATTGCTCTACTTTGGATTAAACAGTCTTAAATCTTACATCCTTCGTCCTATATCTCAGCCATCACCGCCTCCACATTCACCTCGTGCACGCCTTCAAATTCTACCATTTTAATGGGGAAAGGCAATTGGTTCAAGCGTTGCTGGAAATGTGTCACTGCTTCTTCGGTTTTATACGGATCCTTATTGCCCGAAAAATATGTCATATCAATAGATTTAAATAGCTCATTTTGAGCGTTTAAGTCCACATCTGGCGGAATCATACCACTGCATAATAAGAACTGATTTGGTTTTATCTTTCCATCGGCAATCCACCTAAAAGCAGTTGCCACACCTTGGCTAAAACCAAGAATTATAATTTGTTCCCAGTCTTTTTCTGTATAGATTTTAGAATGGAGTTCGTTAAGATAATTCAAGTAGTTCTCAATATCTAGCTCTCGGTTTTCTTTTGTCATCCAGCTGGCTCCAACTCTTCCGCTTGTGCCTTGTAAGTAAAAACGATGCAAGCCCTCGGGAGCAATAACTGTAAACCCCATTTCTACCATACTATCAAACTTGCGTATGAAGTATTTAGACAATTGACCATAGCCATGCAGCACATAAATGAGCTTCTTACTTCGGCTATTCCCTATTCTATGAATTACCGCTTTTTGGGTAAACTGAAGTTCGAATGCGCCCAATATTTATCTTCTTAAAAAAGTACCAATACTCTCGATATACTCTTCGTAGCCCATAATTTTGGGCACATTATTGTGCACAGCTTCTGGTATTCTGTGTGCCTCTTTGTAAGAGCCTTTGTAGTTATTATAGATTACTTGTCCGTTCATATCAATATCCAAAAAGTCATCCTCTTCCCCGTGAATCCAGTAGAATGGTTGGTTTATTTTTTTTATTTCTTGAGCATTATCTATTTTTAAATCTACAAAATAAGAGGAAGGCAATGCCAAACCGCTACCTTCTTGAATGAGCGTTGCGGCACTGGCAAACGGACTTTCAAGTAAGATTTTTGAAGGTGTAAGATTTCTTGGATTGGCAGTAAGTTCACAAGCAGCTGCTCCGCCCAAGCTAAATCCGTACATAAAAAAACGATCATTCGTCAAACCCTTATTTTTTAACCAAACTATGCAAGCATCCACATCTTCATACATATTTTCTTCTGTTGGTTTTCCTTGGCTTAAACCATAGCCCCGGTAGTCCATCATTAGCACGCCATAAGTATTGGTGCCATTTACATTGGCCAGAAGCTTAGCTCTTGGCCAATAGTAATCCAAATGTCCCGCATTACCGTGACAATAAACTATTATCGAATCTGATGCAATTTTGGCGGTATCTCCAATATAAACTGCATAGATATGTTCACCTGCGTTTCCTACGTTTAGGGTAAACAAGTGAACTAAACTATCCGCTATGTCGTAATTATCTACTTCTATTTCTTGTTTACCATCAAAGTCATCTAGATAATATGCTTCTATATTGGTGTCAGGGTTAAATAAATTATCATCCAACCCAAAACAACCGGTTAAGCTTAAGGCTATAAGGCTGATAGTTATATAATTAAATTTCAATTTCATAATATTAGAATTTACGTGCAAACCCAACATAAATGCCAACAGCTCCACGGCTTTCGCCACCTAACTTGTATGAGCGATAGTCGACCACTAAATTCGTGGAATTTCTGGTAGGGGCCAGCCACTTACTTTCAATAGTGTAATTCCATTTTTCGGTTGAAAATGTGTTCCCAAACTGGATTCCGCTTAATAGCTGCTTTCGCTGTTCTTGTCCGTCCGTCATCGTTTGCTGGAATTCTATCCAATTGGTTATGCCCAAATACATAAAATTATTTGAGGCATAATCCCAATAAGCATTTACATCAATTTGGGGATAAATCTTTGGGTTTCCTTCTCTAAAATCAGTTAAAAAGTTGAGTGAACCACTCGCTGATAATCCGGGTTTCCATCCGTCCGGTTTAATAAATCCATACGTTGCTCCGGCATCCAATTGCAGGGTTTTGTATAACAATGAAGTCGTTTGTATGCCTCCGTGTAAGGTAAGAGAATCTGAAATGCCTTTAGCGCAATTTATGGACGTAAGTGGAACAGGTATAACTGCCCCAGCAAAACCAATCAACGGTCCGCCTAAATTGGCAGATACTTGTTGCTCACCCTCTTGCAGTGGTCGCACGATTTTTTGAGAAGTGCAAGAAGCGGCAAGAAAAGTAATAATAGATAAGTAAATAGTTCTCATTTCCGTTGTTCAAAGGTATGTCTATTTGTTTTTCATTTTCATTTTAATGCTAATATTTACAAAGGTGCTATATTAAATAAACAGCTATGGATTTATGATTTTGGCTTGGTTTGTTTATGATTTAGATAAACTGAAAAAATGCTGTTAAAATCAGTAGTAATTTCGATATAGAATAACGGTAGAGATATGAAAAAGCTAGAACTCCTTTTCGCAGCAATGTTCATCCTGAGTGTTTCTAATTTAAGCGCACAGTCTTGGAACAAATTAACTATAGGTTTCGACAGTAATTTTTATGATGTTACTTTTTTGAATGCATCTAGAGGATATGTGTGTAGCGATAATGGTGCGGTATTTAAGACAATAAATAGGGGAGATTCTTGGGTTTCTGTTAGGACGGAAGCAAAGGAGGGTTTAGCCTGTGTTCATTTTTTAAGCGAAAATATCGGCTTTGTCTCTAGTGGTTTTTATAATGGATATGGAGCAATTTATAAGACGGAGAATGCTGGTAATACTTGGACGAAGCTGAATGTGCCGAAAAATTGCACGGGTGGTGGGATGTGGTTTGTGAACGAAAATGTGGGTCTATATACGTGTGCTGATAGTTTATATGGAGAAAGCAGAATACTGCGAACAAGTGATGGCGGAAATACATGGGACAATGTTGCAACTAACATTGGATGGATCAGCTACTTTTCATTTGCAGATTCTTTGAATGGTTATGCTACTGTAAATAATGGGACAGTGCTAAAAACTTCGAATGGTGGGTTAAGTTGGGTTTCTCTGGACTTAGGTCAAAATCTGTGGGGCTCTGGTGTTTGTTTTTACACTAAAGATGTTGGGCTAGTAGGAGGGCAGAATTTTTCTCCTTCCACGGGAAAAGCTACCATTTTTAAAACCACAAATGGTGGAAATAGTTGGACCGCTATTACAACAAGTGATATGATCTTTAAAATTAGGTATGCAAGTGAGTCGGTGGTATATGCTTTGTCTGTAAATCAAGTGGGAACAGGTAAGATGATTAAATCCACAGATGGAGGAAGCATTTGGAGCGATGTTACTAGTCCAGGTGACAAGATTAGAGGAATACACTTTGTGAATAGCTCGCTTGGTTACGCGGTAGGAGACAGCGGAACGATATTGAAATTTGAAACTACAGGCAATGTTTCTACCCTAGAAAGGCCTTTAGTACAGCTTTATCCCAACCCAAGCAATTCAGCTATCACAATTTTGCTAGAGTCATCCATAAAAACAGGAAAATATATAATTTTGAATATGGAAGGTAGAGAGGTTTTAAGTGGTGTGATCGATTCGAAAATCACCAATATAAATACCCAATTTCTATCCGAGGGTCTTTATATTGTTGAGGTTTATTCTAACGATTTTATTATTAAAGAGAAGATGATTATTCAACGCTAAAAGCGATTATAAAATGGTTGCGAAAAAAGAATTGGCGATTTAGAAAAGCTTAGCCATTCAACTAAATTAAAGGTAGATTTATCTTCTTCTTGCTGTGCACTTGCATTACGGACTTAGTTTTGGTCTTATTATTACACAATGAAAGCCGTCGTATGTAATCAATATGGAAGCCCACAGGATTTGCGGATAATGGAGGTTGATAAACCTCAGCCTAAATCAAATGAAGTGCTTGTGAAGGTAAAGGCCGCAGCCATTAATGATTTTGATTGGAGTTTAATTAGAGGCAAGCCAAGATTGTATAGGCTAATGTTTGGACTATCTAAACCTAAAAATCCTATCCCTGGAATTGAATTTGCCGGAGTAGTAGTGTCGGTAGGACAAGAAGTTTCTGATTTTAGTACTGGTGATGAAGTGTATGGAGATATGTCCGAGTTTGGCTGGGGAACATATGCGGAATACGTGGCCATAAACGAAAAAGCAGTGGTACAAAAACCGAAGCATATCGGCTATATAGATGCAGCAGCACTATCACACGCAGGTATGCTCGCGTGGCAAGGTCTAGCGCTAGGCCAAATAAAACAAGGCCAAAATATACTGATAAATGGCGCTGGAGGTGGTGCAGGTGTTTTAGCATTACAAATAGCAAAAAGTTTAAATTGTTAAGTGACCGGAGTTGATTCTGCACTAAAGCTAGAAAAAATGAAGCAGCTCGGTTTTGATTATGTATTGGATTATCGCGTTACTGATTTTACAAAAACAGGCAAGAAGTATGATTTAATATTCGACGCAAAATCCACCCGTTTGCCAAAATCCATTGCGCCTGCTTTAAAACCTGAAGGGAAATATGTGACAGTAGGTGGTGACTTATGGTGTTTGTTTCGCATTGCCCTGCGAAGCGTATTGGGTAAGAATAATATGAAAGTTTTGAGTTTGAAAGCCAATCAAAACGTGGACGAATTGCATAAACTCATCGAAAAAAATATCTTAGAACCAGTGATTGATGGTCCGTATCCATTAGAAAAGACAGTTGAAGCTGTTGAGCTTTTTGGTAAAGGCAATCATATAGGTAAAGTCATCCTTCAAATAGATGAAACAGACTAAATGATGTTCAGGTGTAGTTTACTTTCTATCTTTGACGTGTGAAAAACACCGTTTCGTTAATAGTAGCCATCGCCGAAAATAATGCCATTGGCAAAGACAATCAATTGCTTTGGCGAATAAAGGAAGACTTACAATTGTTTAAACGAACAACGGAAGGTCACGTGGTCATCCACGGTAGGAAGTCGTTTGAAAGTGTGGGTAAGCCTTTGCCTAATAGAACAAATATTATCATCACGCGCAATAAGGAATATGTTGCGCAGGGAGCTTTTGTTGTGCATTCACTTGATGAAGCACTAAAATTCGGAGAGAAATTAGAACAAAATGGAGAACTGTTTATTCTTGGCGGTGCCGAAATATATAAGCAATCTTTAGACCTAGTTTCTCGATTATACATCTCAAATGTGCATGCAAGTCCCACTGATGCGGATGCCTTCTTTCCTCCAGTAGATTATTCTAAATGGGAAAAAGTGAAATCGCAAGCATACTCGCAAAGTGATGTAAACGAATTTGGCTTTGAGTTTTGCCTTTGGGAAAGAAAAAAGTAAAAACGAGCAATATCTCGTATCTTTCTACTAAAAGGTGAAGTTGGCTTAAATCCGTTTTAAGGTTCTAATCTACCATAGAAACGTGGGAATGGAATAGTTTCACGCACGTGGTCGAGCTTGCATATCCAAGCTACTAAGCGCTCTAGTCCAAGTCCAAATCCACTATGAGGCACTGATCCATATCGTCGCAAGTCCAAATACCATTGAAATACTTCTAACGGTAGTTTGTGTTCTTGAATTTTCTCTACCAACCATTCTTCGCTGGTTTCACGTTCTCCACCACCTACTATTTCTCCATAACCCTCAGGAGCCAAAACATCTACTCCTCTGGCAAATCTTGGGTCTTCCGGATTTCGCTTCATATAAAAAGCTTTTACTTCATGCGGCCAGTCATACACCATAATTGGGTTATCGAATAATCGTGTTAATACGGTTTCGTCGCTTCCTCCTAAATCATTTCCATATTCAAAATCTTTGGCTGATTTAAGCCACGCTGGTATATTTCTTTGGTCTTCTTCAAGTTGCTTTAGCTCTTGTTTTAGGCTGTCAATTTTATTTTGGTTGAAATTGACTTCTCCTTTCTTCATACCGCCCGCGGCAATTTTTGCTTCTCTTTCTGCAATTTCGGCATTTACTTCTGCTATCCTGCTTTCTACGCTAGCCAAATCTGCTTCTAAAGTAGCGATGGAGTTTTTGCCATCTACATCTTTTCGTCCTTTAAGTATTTCTATGGCATCGTCGTACGATAAACGAGGAAATGGTTTTTCAACCGTTTTCAACTTCTCTACGTCGCGTTCTAAAATCGCCAATTCATCACTGCTTTTTTCAACCACATCTAGCACTACATATCGCAAGAACTCTTCAATTAAATCCATATTGTCAAAAATGTCGCAAAACGCCATTTCTGGTTCTATCATCCAAAACTCAGATAAATGTCTTCGGGTTTTCGATTTTTCTGCTCTAAAAGTTGGTCCAAAGGTGTAAATATTGCCCATAGCCATTGCCATTGCCTCGCCGTACAGCTGCCCACTTTGCGTAAGGTAGGCTGGTTTGCCAAAATAATCTGTCTCAAATAAGTCTGTAGTTCCTTCTGCGGCATTCCCAGTAAAAATGGGCGCATCCATTTGTACAAATCCTTTATTTTGAAAAAAGGTATGTATAGCGTAAATAATATTATTTCGAACACGCATAATGGCCCACTGACGTCGGCTGCGCAACCATAAGTGGCGATTGTCCATCAAAAATTCAATGCCGTGTTCTTTTTTTGCAATGGGGTAGTCAACTGCATTTTGATACACTTTTAGTTTTGAAACGTGCAATTCGTACCCTCCTATTTGTCTGGTATCTTCTACTACTTTGCCTGTTACAGCAATGCTGCTTTCCAATCCGAGCGACTTTGCTGTTTCAAATTGTTCTTCGCCTATATCTTCTGCACCTAAAATGCATTGGCACATTCCTTGTCCATCTCTAAGATTTATAAAAACTACGGTTTTGCTCTCTCGCTTATTTGCTACCCATCCCTTTAGGGTAACTTCTTGATTTACAAAGTTTTTTAAATTATTGGTATGCATTTTGATGCTATTAAAAATTCTGCTTAATTTTGGAGTGCAAAAGTAATGGCTTGCCCTTACTTTTCTATACTAATATGATAAAACAACACTTAAGTCAGAAGTTACTCCAAAAGCTGAGCCCGCAGCAAATTCAGTTTATCAAACTGCTACAGTTGAATACTTTAAATTTTGAAGAGCGAGTAGATGAAGAGTTGTTAGAAAATCCTGCGCTAGAAAGTGGTAAAGATGAAGATGATGATTTTGAATCGAATATGGATTCTGAAGATGATTTGGATTACGACACACGACAAGATGAGTTTGATATATCGGACTATATGAGCGATGATGATGGGGGAATACATCTTAGCGGCGACTACAATAGAGAAGACGAAGAAAAAGAATTTTTACCTGCGGTGTATTATACTTCTTTTCGGGAACGACTGGAAGAGCAGGTTAGCTCAATTTTGAGAAGTGAAGAAGACGAACATTTAGCGGACCAAATAATCGGGACATTAGATGATGATGGTTATTTGCGAAGAAGTTTATCTGCTATAAAAAATGATTTGCTCTTCACTCAAAACATTAGAACTACAGAAGAAGATTTGGAACGTATTCTTGCGTTTATTCAGGAACTTGATCCGCCAGGTATTGGTGCGAGAGACCTCAAAGAGTGTCTGCTTCTTCAAATAAAAAGAAAACAAGAAACCGGAAATAATGCCATTTATAAGCTAGCCTATCAAATCATAGATGAGGCTATGGATGACTTTTCAAAAAAGCATTATCAAAAATTGGCGAAGAAATTTGATGTCAGCGAGGATTACCTTAAAGAAACATTAGCCTTTATAAGCAAACTCAATCCAAAACCGGCACAAAGCGGGTCTGAAGGCGCGAGTAATAAGGATTTCATTATTCCGGATTTTATAGTAAAAGAAAGTTATGGCAAATTAGAAGTATCGCTCAATTCTAAAAATGCACCAGAGTTACGGATAAGCCCAGCTTACAATGAAACGTTAAAGAGTTTTTCAGTAAGTAAAGAAAAAACCAAATCGCAGAAAGATGCAGTGCAATATATCAAGCAAAAACTGGATAGTGCAAAATGGTTTATTGACTCGGTCAAACAAAGGCAAAATACACTGCTTACTACTATGAGTAAAATTGTTGAATTGCAACGAGACTTTTTCTTATCTGGTGATGAAACGGATCTAAAACCAATGATTCTAAAAGATATTGCGGATGAAATTGGTATGGATATTTCAACGATTTCACGCGTGGCAAGTAGTAAGTATGTAGAGACAGATTTTGGAATTTTCTTATTAAAAGATTTTTTTACCGAAGGTATAACAACTCAAAGTGGCGAAGAAGTTTCAAACAGAGAGGTGAAAAAGATTTTGAAAGATGCTGTAGATAATGAGAATAAAAGAAAACCCATTACAGATGAAGCGCTTAAAAAGGTACTTCAAGAAAAAGGGTATAATATTGCTCGTAGAACAGTAGCTAAGTACAGAGAGCAGTTAAATATTCCAGTAGCTAGATTACGTAAGGAGTTATAATTAGAATGAAGTACTTTCAAAATTTTCTAGCAGGAATTACGCACCCTGTTTTTTTGCCCATTTATGGTTTTATATCGTATCACCCCTTAATTAATAAGTATGAAAGTGCTGTATTTTTACTTTTCAGCATTTGGTATCTATTTCTGTATCTAATATTA